>NZ_JBNDHZ010000009.1:0-102143 GCF_056755355.1 Luteibacter sp. HAY1-4A | reverse complement strand
CACTGGCGCGTTTTTGATCAGCGCAACGCAAGTGCTCGCCGCATAAGGGAGGAATGGAGTTGTCCACACGCTTATGCAGCGAGTATCCACACAGGCTGTGGATATCCGCGTCAGTTTGTCGGCACACCCAGCTCGCGCAACAGCGACGGCGACGGATACACCTTGTCGATGAGCCAACGGATGTAGCGCATGTCCACGTGGATGGCTCGCTTGTAGCGCGGGTCGTACATCCAGCTGGCGCTCACGGCCTCCCAGTTGCTGTCGAAATTGAGTCCGACGAGCTCACCCTTCGCGTTGAGCACCGGCGAACCGGAGTTGCCGCCCGTGGTGTCGAGGTTGCTCAGGAAGTCCACCGGCATGGCGCCCGTCTTCGTATCGGTATAGCCCGCGAAGTCGCCCTTGCGAATGGCGTCCAGCAAAGGCTTAGGTGCGTCGAACGGCTCCTTGCCCGTGTTTTTCTCGACAATGCCGGCGACGGTGGTGAGCGGTGCGTAAGTGACCGCGTCACGCGCCATCAGCGGCGTGACCTTGCCGTAGCTGACGCGCAGGGTGGAGTTCGCATCGGGGTACACCGCCTTGCCCTGCTTCTCGCGGTAGGCGATTAGCGCCTGCATGTAAGCCGGCCGCAGACGCAACAGGTCGCCTTCGCGCGACTTGCGTTCGTCGTCGATGCGCAGCAGCGCGGGACGCAGCGTGCGCGCCGCCACCAGCAGCGGATCCTTGCTGGCGGCCACGTCGGTGGGAGGCGCCTCGAAAAGCCGTGTGCGTTCCGCTTCGCCGCCGAACGCGGTGCCCGCGTAGATGCGATCGAGTGCCCCGGCCAGTTCGCCCGGTGTGCGCCCGAAGACCTTGTCGACCTCGGGCAACCGTGCCGCATCGGGCAACTTCTGGTAGCGCAACATCATCGACGTGATGAGCGCCTTCTCCACGGCGGGATCGTAACGTCGCTGGATCTGCTTCAACTGGCTACGGATGAGTTCCTCGTCCCGCTTCTGGTACCCCGTTTCGCGCTGCTCGTCGGGCTTGGGCCGCTCGATCGAGAGGCGGTCCACGGCGAGCGCGCCCTTCATCAGCTGCGTCTGCGTCGCCAGGAGGCCCACGAGAACGTCGCGTTCCCGCACGTCCTTGCCTCGTGCGATAAGCGCCATGACCTGGTCGATGTCGGGCTTCAGCGCCTTGCCTTCCGGCTGGCTGGCAAGCCATGCCAGCATCGCGGTCTCGTCGTCGCGGCGCACGGTGACCGCGTCGCTGCGTTGCAGGCCCTCCAGCTCGCCGCTGAAACGCTTGATGCCGTTCTTCAGCGACTGCAACTGGGCGGCATAGCGGATGCCGGCCTCCTTGTCGTCCTTGCCCTTGGTCTCGATCACGTCCTGCAAAGCCTTGAGGATCGCGACCGATGTGGGCAGCCGCCACTCCACCTGGTCCACGAACTCGGCCGCCGTGCGATGGCGATAGGTGATGCCCGGATAGCCGGCAAGCATGACGAAGTCGCCTTCGGCCACGCCGTCCGTGGCAACCTTGAGGTGCGACGGGGGATGGTATGGCTTGTTGTCGGGGGAGTAGTCGGCCGGCTCACCGTTCGGGCCCACATAGGCGCGAAGGATGGTGAAGTCGCCCGCGTGGCGGGGCCACATGAAGTTGTCGATTTCGTCGCCATAGTTGCCGATGGCCCGCGGCGGCGCGTAAACCAGCCGGATGTCGCGTAGCTCGAGCTGCTTCACCAGGTAGAAGTCGCGCCCGTAGAACATGGTCGCGACGCTGCACTTGAGGCCCTTTGCCGATTCGCAGTCGGCCACCAGCGCCTTGCTGGCGGCATCGACGGCATCGAAGTACGCCTTGCCCGTCTTGCCGCGGGCGGCGGCCAGGATACGGTCGGTGACCTTGTCGAAGCCGACCGTGACGCGAAGGCGGTAATCCGGATTGGCAGGCAGTTCGCCGGCGCGGTCCGCCGCCACGTAGCCGTTGGCGATCAGGTCGCGGTCGGGCTTCGAGTTGTACTGGATGACGCCGAAGGCCACGTGGTGGTTCGTGATGACGAGGCCGTCGTCCGAGACGAACGAACCGGTGCCGCCGCCGATGCGGACCACAGCGTTCAGGGGCGCCTTGGTCAGGTCGGCGAGATCCCTGGGGTCGCCGCGGAAACCGGCCCCCTTGAGATTCTTCGCAATGCCGGGAAGCTGCGACGGCAGCCACATACCCTCGTCGGCGTTCGCGTCCAGCGCCAGCGCCATGGCGGCTCCCAGCATCATCGAGCGGATTCGCATCGTCATTGCCCCTTGGTCGAAAAGTTCGGCAGTCGCAAGAAAAACCGCCCCGACCATAGAGGCCCCCGGTGCGGCTGGCAATGACCCCGGGCGGCGCTTCCGACCTTATAATGAGCAATTCGGTCCGCGCCGCGGACCTTCCCCCGCCCGGAACCCAAGAACCCCATGCAGCAGACGATGAAGGCGCTGGTGAAGCGCAATCCCGAGCAAGGCATCTGGATGGAAGAAGTGCCGGTGCCGCAGGTCGGCCCGAACGAAGTCCTGATCAAGATCGAGAAGACCGCCATCTGCGGCACCGACCTGCACATCTACAAGTGGGACGAATGGTCCCAGCGCACGATCAAGCCCGGCCTCACCATCGGCCATGAGTTCGTGGGCCGCATCGCCGAGATCGGTCCGGGCGTCACCGGCTACAAGGTCGGCGACCGCGTCTCCGCCGAAGGCCACATCGTGTGCGGCCACTGCCGCAACTGCCGCGCCGGGCGCCAGCACCTCTGCCCGAACACCATCGGCATCGGCGTGAACCGCAATGGCGCGTTCGCCGAATACATGACCATGCCGGCGTCGAACCTGTGGCCCATTCCGGACCAGATCCCGTCCGAGCTGGCCGCCTTCTTCGACCCGTACGGCAACGCGGCGCATTGCGCGCTGGAATTCGACCTGATCGGCGAGGACGTGCTCATCACCGGCGCCGGCCCCATCGGCATCATTGCCGCGGGCATCGCCAAGCACGTGGGCGCGCGCAACGTCGTGGTCACCGACGTCAACGACTACCGCCTCAAGCTGGCTGCCGACATGGGCGCCACGCGCGTCGTGAACGTCGCCAACCAGTCGCTCAAGGACGTGGTGAAAGACCTGCACATCGAAGGCTTCGACGTGGGCCTGGAGATGAGCGGCAACCCGCGCGCCTTCGGCGACATGCTCGAATGCATGTACCACGGCGGCAAGATCGCCATGCTCGGCATCATGCCGCGCGGGGCCGGCATCGACTGGGACAAGGTGATCTTCAAGGGCCTCACCCTGCAGGGCATCTACGGTCGGCGCATGTACGAGACCTGGTACAAGATGACCCAGATGGTGCTCACGGGTTTCCCGCTGCAGAAGGTTCTGACGCACCAGATCGCCATCGACGATTTCCAGAGGGGCTTCGACCTGATGGACGCCGGCCATTGCGGCAAGGTCGTCTGCTCCTGGACGTGACCCGCGTCGCCTGATCCGCCCTCCGGCAGGGTTCCCCGGCGAGTACACTGCGCCGGGGAATCGGGTTGTCCGGGGAGTTGGTATGGAAACACGTGGAACCAAGGGGAAGCTTTACCTGGACAAGGGGCGCGAGCGCGCCCTCGCGCTTTATCGATCGCGCCGCACCCGGCGTATCGTCCTGGGTACGGCGATCGCCCTGGTCGTTTTCGGCCTGTTGGGCTTCCTTGCCGCCCCGCCGCTGATCCGTTCGCAGGTCGAAGCTCGCGCGAGCGCGGCGCTCGGGCGCCCGGTGACGATCGGCGGACTCTCGCTCAACCCCTTCACGCTCAAACTCACGGTCGACCGCCTGCATATCGGCGAAGCGGACGGCAAGTCGCCCTTCGTGGACGTGGCCAGGATCACCGCGAACGCATCGTGGGCCTCGCTCTTCCGTGCCGCGCCGATCCTCGACGCACTCGACGTCGAAGGACCCAAGGTCCACCTGCAACGCAGCGCGCCGCAGCGCTTCAACTTCTCCGACATCGTCGACCGGTTCGCCTCGGAGCCGTCCAAGCCCGATGACGGTCCGGCCCGTTTCGCCGTTTCGAACATCGCCCTCCACAACGGCCAGGTCGACTTCGACGACCGCGTGCTCGACGCCACGCATCGGATCGACCGCATCGAACTAGGCATTCCCTTCGTCGCCAGCCTCACCAGCGCGACGGACATCTACGTCCGGCCGTTGCTCGCAATGAACGTGGACGGCAGCCCGTTGCGCGTGGAAGGACAGACCAAGCCGTTCGCAAACAGCCGCGAGTCGCTCGTCGGCTTCCACCTGGACCACCTCGACCTGCCCCGCTACCTCGGCTTCGTGCCGACGCCGCTTCCCGTGGCCGTGCCGAGCGGCAAGCTCTCCGGGGTGCTCGACCTGCGCTTCACCATGACGGACGCGCAGCCGCACGTGATCCTCAGCGGCCGGTTGGTGGTCGACGACCTGAAGGTCACGGGGAAAGACGGCGCGCCGTTCCTCGAACTGGGCCACGGCGAGGCGGCCCTGACCGCGCTCGAACCGCTCACCTCGCGCTACCGTCTGGGCACGGTCGCGCTCGACGGCTTCGGGCTGCGCTATGCGCGCCTGCCGGGCGGCCGCAGCAACGTCGATGCGCTGACGGGCGGCCCGTCCGCGCCACCGGCGAAGGACGCGAAACCGACCGACGTGCGCATCGATGCGCTTGTCGTCAAGAACAGCCGCATCGAGTACGCCGACCTCGCCGCGCCGGTGCCCGCGCACCTGGTCCTGGATGGCGTGCAAGGCGGTATCCACGGCCTGAGCACGGTCGCCGCGCCTGTGGCGAACCTCGACCTCGCCGCGCGCATGGCCGGAGGCAGCCTGGCGACGAAGGGCACGCTGGATCTCGCCGCGAGCCGTTATGCCGGCAGCCTGTCGCTGGCGAACGTCTCGCTCGCGTCACTGGTGCCACTGGCTCCGCCGCCGCTGGATGCCGATATCACCGGCGGGAGCCTGGGCGCGAATGGCGAACTCGCGCTCGACTGGCACGAGGCGGCGACGGTGAAGATCGCCAAGGCGAAGGCGAACGTGGACGGCTTCCGCCTCGTTCCTCGCCACGAGCGCGCCGCGCCGGTCACCTGGACATCGATGAAGGCGTCGATCGCGCTGGTCGACCTCGCGACCAGCGAAGCTCGCCTCGACAGCCTGACCCTCGATGGCCTGGCGCTGGACCTGCGCCGCCTCGCCGACGGCAGCCTCGATCTCATGCATGTGCTGAAGACGGCACCGGCGCCGAAAACTCCGGAAGCATCCTCGTCTGCTTGGCGCTGGAGCATCGGCCATGTCGGCCTCGGCGATGGCGCGCTGACGCTGCGCGATCCGAAGGGGCAAGGCCGGCGCAACGGCATCGAATTGAAGGCCATGGCGTTCGGCATCGATGGCCTCTCCGACGACATGAAGCGGCCGGTGACGCTCGACCTGAAGGGTGCGCTCGGCAAGGGAGCGTTCGCCGTCACCGGCAAGGTGAAGCCGCAGCCGCTGGACGCGCAACTCGCGGTAAAGGCCACCCAGCTCAACATGGCGCCGTTGCAATCTCTGGTGACGGTGCCGCTGAACGTACGCATCGCCAGCGCCCTCCTGAGCCTCGACGGCCGCCTGAGCTACGCGGACCAGGGGAAAGCGCCAGCACGCATCGCCTACCGCGGCGAAGCCACGCTGGGCCGCGTGCGCGTGCTGGACAAAGTGACCGATGCCGACTTCCTGCGCTGGAGTTCGCTCAGCGCGTCCCGGATGGCGATTCGCCTGGGCGAGGACGTACCACGCGTCGCCATCGGCGGGCTCGCCCTCGACGACTTCTATGCGCGCGTGATCATCAACGCGAACGGACGGACGAACCTGCAGGACGTGGTCGCCAGCCCGGAAGCACCGGGCGCGGTCTCGGTGACCGAGGCACGGGATGCGCCCGCTCCGCCGGCGGCAACGCCTCCGCCCACCGCCGCGCCCTCGGGCCCGGTGGCGGACGTCCAGATCGGCCAGGTATCCCTCACCAAGGGCCACCTCAACTACACCGACAACTTCATCAAACCCAATTACACCGCCGACGTGACCCAGCTGACCGGCAAGATCGGCGCCTTCGGCACGACCGGCGGCGCGGCGCCGGCGGAACTCACGCTCCAGGGCCAGCTCGACGACAACGCGCCGGTGGACATCCGCGGCACGATCAATCCGCTCACGCCGGTGGCCTTCCTCGATATCACGGCCAAAGCCGACGGCATCCAGCTTGCCAACCTCTCGCCCTATTCCGGCAAATACGCCGGCTATCCGATCACGAAGGGCCGCCTCAACGTCGACGTTCACTACCTGCTGGACCAGCGCAAGCTGACCGCCGACAACCACATCTTCATCGACCAGCTCACTTTCGGCGACCGCATCGAAGGGCCGGGGATCACCCATCTGCCGGTGAAGCTCGCCGTGGCCCTCCTGAAGGACAGCGAGGGGCGCATCGACGTGCGGATTCCCGTCACCGGCTCGCTGGACGATCCACAGTTCAGCGTGGGAGGCCTCGTCTGGCGCGCCATCGGCAACCTCATCGTGAAGGCGGTGACCTCGCCGTTCCGCCTGCTCGCGTCGATCGGCGGCGGTGGCGGCCGCCAGGATCTTGGCTACGTGGAGTTCCCTCCCGGCTCGGCGGTGCTCGATACCGACGGGCAGGCCAAGTTGGCGGAGATCGTGAAGGTGCTGGCGGAGAAGCCTTCGATCAGCCTGGACATCGTCGGCCGGGTCGATCCGGACAAGGACGAGACGGGACTGCGCAAGGTCATGGTCGACGACCTCGTCCACCAGGAGCAGGCGAACGCCAAGGACGACGATACCGCGCCGCCGACGGACGAAGAACGTGAGAAGTATCTCGAACGGGCGTATCGACATGCCTCGTTTCCCAAACCTAAGAATGTGATCGGCCTCTCCAAGTCGCTGCCGCCCGACGAGATGCGCACGCTGATGGAGGCCAACATGCCGGTGGACGCGGATGCCCTTCGCCACCTGGCAGAACGGCGCGCCGGCGCGGTACAGCAATGGCTGCAGGGCAAGGTGGACGACAAGCGCGTGTTCGTGGTGGCACCGAAAACCGATGCCAAGGGCATCGACGACGGCGGGAAGACGACACGCGTGGATTTCGGCCTGCACTGACGCGGAGGGTCGAGGTTTTCTCATCGGGCCAAAGGCCTCACAATCGGAGTTCTCCTACGCCCCGGAACTCCGACCATGTCCTACCCCGGCCAGACCCGTTTCGCCAGCGAGCTCGAATCCATCCGCGAACAGGGCCTGTTCAAGAACGAACGGGTCATCGTCTCGCCGCAGTCGGCCGAGATCGAACTGGAAGGGGGCCGCAAGGTCCTCAACTTCTGCGCGAACAACTACCTTGGGCTGGCCGACCATCCGGACGTGATCCAGGCGGCCAAGGACGCCCTGGACACGCACGGATTCGGCATGGCGAGCGTGCGCTTCATCTGTGGCACGCAGGACTTGCACAAGGCGCTGGAGAAGCAGATCGCCGAATTCTTCGGTACCGAAGACACCATCCTCTATGCCGCCTGCTTCGATGCCAACGGCGGTCTTTTCGAGCCGCTGCTGGGCGAAGAAGACGCCGTGATCTCCGATGCGCTGAACCATGCCTCGATCATCGACGGCATCCGCCTGTGCAAGGCCAAGCGCTTCCGCTATGCCAACTGCGACATGGCCGACCTCGAGGCGCAACTGCAGGCGGCCGACGCCGCCGGCGCGCGCACGAAGCTGATCACCACCGACGGCGCGTTCTCCATGGACGGGTTCGTCGCGCCGCTGGACGAGATCACCGCGCTGGCTCGCAAGTACGGTGCGCTTGTCCATATCGACGAATGCCACTGCACCGGCTTCCTCGGCGATACCGGTCGCGGCTCGGCGGAGCTGCACGGCGTGATGGACAAGATCGACATCTTCACCGGCACCCTGGGCAAGGCCCTGGGCGGCGCGCTCGGCGGCTTCACCACGGGCCGCCGCGAAGTCATCGAGATGCTGCGCCAGCGCTCGCGTCCGTACCTCTTCTCCAACTCGCTTCCCCCGCACGTGGTCGCCGCCGGCATCAAGGTGTTCGAGATGCTCGCCGCCGCGGGCGAACTACGCGACAAGGTGAAGGAGAACACGCGCTATTTCCGCGAGAAGATGACCGAAGCGGGCTTCGACATCCGCCCGGGCCACCATCCCATCGTGCCGGTCATGATCTACGACGCCAAGCAGGCCCAGGCCATGGCTACCGAACTGCTCGAAGAGGGCATCTACGTCACCGGCTTCTTCTTCCCCGTGGTGCCGCAGGGCAAGGCGCGCATCCGTACGCAGATGAGCGCGGCGCATACGCGGGAGCACCTCGACCGCGCCATCGCGGCGTTCACCAAGGTCGGCAAGAAACTCGGCGTGCTCAAGGCCTAACGCCGGCGAAGCGCAACCACTTCGTCCGCAGTCAGGTGCCGCCACTGGCCCTTCGGCAACTCGCCGAGGGCCAGTTCGCCGATGGCGATGCGCACCAGCCGCTGCACGTCGAATCCCAGGGCTGCAAGCAGCCGGCGGATGTGCCGGTTGCGTCCCTCGTCGAGCGTAACCTCGAGCCACGCATTGCGTTCGCCCTGGCGCAACAGGGAAGCCGAGCCCGCCCTTAGTATGTCGCCGTCGTCGTCGACGCCCTCCAGCATCGCCGCGATCGTCGCCTCATCCGGCTTGCCCGCCACCTGCACGTGGTATGTCTTCGGTACATGCGTGGCAGGATCGGTGATACCCGCCGCCCACACCGTGTCGTTGCTCAACAGCAACAAGCCCTCGCTCGCCTTGTCCAGTCGTCCGACCGGACCCAGCCAGGGAAGCCCGGCCCCCTCCAGCAGCGAATACACCGTGGCGCGCCCGCGCTCGTCCGCGGCCGATACGACCAGGCCGCGCGGCTTGTTCACGACGATGTAAACCGGTGCCGCGGCTTGCGCGGCCTCCCCTTCCACGTCGATGCGTTCGCGACCCGCGATCGGAAATTCGGGATCGCGGACGATGCGGCCATCGACGCGCACCTTCCCGTCACGCACCAGCCGCTCACCCTGACTGCGCGAGCAAATGCCGCGTTTGGAAAGCACGCGGGCGAGGCCATGGACGGGCGAACCTTTAGGGGGTTTGCGCTGCCCTTGCGGACGGGAGGGAAAAGACATGTGGCGAGGATAACGGATCGCCTTCCCATGCCAAAAAACGTTCGTCACGGAAGTCCGGGGGACGCTGCCTGGGTTACATCGGTTCATTCGCCAAGGCGAATGCATGTGTCCAGCGGCTGGCGCCGCCTTCAACTCGGACGGTGAGGCCAGAGCCTTCGGTGTCCACCCTCGCTGCTCAGACAGTCCTCCGCGTTCGAAAGGGAGGGGCCGCTTGCGCGGCCCGTGTATCTATATGGCCTACGGCCGCTCTCTTGTGCGGAACTCGCCTCGAGGGTGGACACCGAAGACTCTTCCCATGACCGAGGTGGCGTGTCGGGAGAGCGTCACCGCCGAAGACAGACGTCGCGGCTAGCGGGACATCGTCTCGCCTCGCCAGCCGGTCGGGCCTTGGTGACTCCGGAGGCCCCCTTTTCCAGGCACCGTCGCACGCATCACGCACAGCTTGAGCAGGCAACCCGCATCGGCCGCTTGTGGCTCTCCCATCACACCACCGCGTTGTCCGGAAGAGACCTTGCTGTCCACCCTCGAGGCGAGTTCCGCACAAGAGAGCGGCCGCAGGCCATTAGGTACATGGGCCGCGTCAGCGGCCTTCCTTTTCGAACGCGGAGGACTGTCTGAGCAGCGAGGGTGGGCAGCAAGGTCTCCCCACAAGACGCTCCGGTGTAAAGCGCTCTGGCGATACCGGGGCACGCGAACGCCACGGCGAGCTTGATCGAACCAGCGACGGGTTGTCATCGCCAAGGCTGGGCTGGTCCCGGTAATGCGCGAAGAACAAAAAAAAACGGCATGCCGTAGCACGCCGTTTCGGAAATATACGTTGAAGGGTTCCGTCAGATCTTGGCGATGCCTTCGGGGCGCTTGGCGCCGGCGAAATGCTTCGACCAGTAAGCTTCGTTGAGGCTGTCGACGCGGACGGTCTTACCGGCCGACGGCGAGTGGATGAACTGGCCATTGTCGATGTAGATACCCACATGCGAGATGGCCTTGCCGCGGGTGCGGAAGAAGACGAGGTCGCCCGTTTTCATTTCGCTGCGCTTGACCTTCAGGCCGGCAAGGAACTGGCTGGCCGAGTTGGTCGGGAGATCGAGACCGATGCTGTGCAGGAAGACGTAGCGGACGAAGCCGCTGCAATCGAAACCGGTGGAAGGCTGGCGACCACCGCGGTGGTAGCGGATGTCGCGGAGCTTCATGGCAAAGGCGAGGAGCGCTTCGCGGGCGTGGCCGTCGACGTGACCGGCGAGGCGGGCCGTGGCGGCGGCAACGAGACTGTCACCGTCATCGCCGTCGTCTGGAAGGGAGGAGTCGTCTGCCGCGGTGGCCGGAGCGTCGGCCTTGGGGGCGGAGATCGAAGCGAAATCGGGAACAGCGGACTGGGCCAGGGCCGTTGCGGGCGCGAAAACCGGCAGATCGGTAAGGAGCAGCGTTGCGGACTGGTCAAGACCCTGTGGAGCAGTGACGGTGTCGGCGATGGCGGGTGTTACGGAAGCGATACAGCAGGTGGCTAACGCGAGAGCGGTCAGTCGCTTTAAATACATGAGCGAAAAGGCCTATTCATCGTGGAGTTAAGCCGCCGTGAAGGTGAGACGACCGTGAACGAGCAGTGAAGTTACCAAACCCCCTACGCCTTGTTGTTGGCATAAAGTTAAAAAATGCCATTCCTAGGAAAGATTCAGACCAGTCGTATGAAATTACGGCAAGAAGGGCGAAAACCTGAACAGGTTTAGGCACTTGCTTTCACATAAGTGAGGGAGATCGGGGCCGATCGATCGACGGCCGGGCGGGCGAATCGCCTCAAACCTTGTAGGTCCTTGCCCCGAAGATGGCCGAGCCGATCCGCACTTCGGTGCTGCCTTCGGCGATGGCGAGGGCGAAATCGCCACTCATGCCCATCGACAGGCGCTCCGTGGGATGCCCCGCGTCGCGCGCCCTGTCACGCAGGCGATACAACGCCCGGAAGCACGCCCTCACCCGCTCCTCGTCCTCGGTGGCTTCGGCGAGTGTCATCAAGCCACGCAGGCGCAACGAGGAGAAAGCCTTCAGTTCATCGAGGAACGGCAGCAGGCGATCCGGGGCGATGCCGGACTTCGTTTCTTCCGGGGATGTCTTCACCTGTACCAGCACGTCGATCGCGCGCCCTCGCGCCTGCAACGCCTTGTCCAGGGCCACGGCCAGTTCGAGGCGGTCGAGCGACTGCACTTCGGCGGCGTGGGCGGCCACCACCTTGGCCTTGTTCGTTTGCAGGTGGCCTATCAGCACCCATTCCACGGCCTCGCCGGCCAGGGCCGCCGCTTTCACCTGCACTTCCTGAGCCTTGTTCTCGCCGAAGCGGCGCAGGCCCAGGTCGAGTGCTTCGCGCACGACCTCCGGACCGAAGGTCTTGCTGACCGGAAGCAGGGTCACGTCCGCCGGATCGCGGCCGGCACGCCGGCAGGCGTCGGCGATGGACGCCCGAACGGCGCCAAGCCGGTCCGCGAGCGTCCCCGCTTCCTGGCTCATGCCTTCGATGCTTCCTGGAAATGGCGGGCGACGACGTCGGCCACCACCATGCTCACGCGCTTCCCGGTGGGAATGTGCAGGAATTCGTTGGGACCGTGCGCATTCGAATGCGGGCCAAGCACACCCGTGATGAGGAACTGCGCCTGCGGGAATTTCTCCCCGAGCATGCCCATGAAGGGAATGCTGCCGCCTTCGCCCATGTAGGCCGCCGGCGCGCCGAAGTAGTGTTCGGAGGCCTTCGCCACGACCTCTTCCAGCCACGGCGACAGGGCCGGCGCATTCCAGCCGCTGCCGTCCTTCTCCAGGTCGAAGGTGACCTTTGCGCCGTACGGAGGATCTTTCTCGAGGAGTTGCTTGAGGAACTTGCCGGCCTCGGCGCCCGACAGCGTCGGCGGCACGCGCAGGCTCAGCTTCACCGAGGTCCTGGGGCGCAACACATTGCCCGCGCTGTCGAGCGCGGGCATGCCACCGACGCCGGTGACGGCCAGCTGAGGACGCCAGGTGCGATTGAGCACCAGTTCCGCGAGATCGTCGGTGACGGGTTTCATGCCCTCGACGAAGGGAAACTTGTCGTAGACCGCCGTACCCAGCACGTCCGCCGACCGGCGCGCCTGTTCCATGCGCTGCGGCGGGATGTCGACGTAGAGTTCCTTCGGCACAATCCGCCCGGTGGCCGGATCCTCGAGGCGGCTGAGTATCTCGCGCAGGATGCGGAAGCTCGACGGCACCACGCCCGACGCGTCGCCCGAGTGAACGCCCTCTTCCAGCACCTGCACGGTGAGGTTGCCGCCGGTCATGCCGCGCAACGAGGTGGTGAGCCAGAGCTGGTCGTAGTTGCCGCAACCGGAGTCGAGGCAAACGACGAGCGCGGGGTTGCCGATGCGGTCGGCGAGGTGGTCCACGTAGTACGGGAGGTCGTAGCTGCCGGATTCCTCGCAGGCCTCGATGAGGATCACGCAGCGCGCATGCGGCACGCCCTGGTCGCGCAATGCCAGCAGCGCCGCCAGCGACCCGAAGATGGCGTAACCGTCGTCCGCGCCGCCACGGCCGTAAAGCTTGTCGCCTTTGATCACGGGCGTCCACGGACCGAGGTCGTCGGCCCAGCCTGTCATCTCCGGCTGCTTGTCGAGGTGGCCGTAGAGCACGACGGTTTCATCGGTGCCCTTGCCCTGCACACCCTGCGCGGGCACATCGATGTAGATGAGCGGCGTCCGCCCCTCCAGGCGTACCACCTCGAGGGAGGCCCCTTCCAACGCAGGCAGCTTGGAACGCGCCCAGGACTCCATCAGCGCCACTGCCTGGTCCATGTAGCCATGCTCCCGCCATTGCCTGTCGAACATCGGCGACTTGTTCGGGATGCGGATGTATTCGACCAGCTGCGGAACGATTTCGGCGTCCCAGAGGCCGCTGACGAAGGAGGAAATGCGCGAGGTATCCATGACTGGCCAGGCTCGTTGGACAAAGGCCGATTGTAACAGCGACGACGGCGGCGCCCTTGACGATGTCGGACCGGATGGCCGGCGCGCGGCGGAATGGGAGCACGTGCCGTTCAGGCCTTCGCCGGTTCGCGCATTCCGCAGCACACCGCAGAGTGCCCCTGCGCCATCCGGCGCCGCATGAGGAGAACCATCTTGAAACGACTTGTCATCGCCCTCGCGGGCCTTCTGCTGTCGCCGCTTGGGCTTGCATCGACGCCCGTGAACATCAATACCGCCGACGCGGCCACGCTGGCGCAGTCGCTCGACGGGGTCGGCATGGCGAAGGCCCAGGCCATCGTCGCCTGGCGCGAAGCCAACGGCGCCTTCGAGTCCGCCGACCAGCTCGCCGAAGTGAAGGGCATCGGTGCCTCGCTGGTCGATCGCAACCGCGACGCCATCCAGGTGGATGGCGGGAAAGCGGCCAGGAAAGCGAAAGGCCCGCGCAAGACCAAGGGTGGCGAGGAAGACTGAACGCACACCGCCGCGGGTGGAAGGCTTCCCACCCGCGGCGAAAGCGCTACACTCGCGCCGAATGCGGGGCCGCCACTTGTGCCGCCGCATGGAACAGGGGCTTGATGAAGCAATGATCCTGCCGCGTTACCGTATCGCCGACTCCGCCATCCCCGGCGCCGGCAAGGGGCTTTTCGTCGACGAATTCGTGCCGGCCGGACGCATCGTCACCGCGCCCGACCAGATCGACCGGACCTATGCCTGGGCCGAGATCACGCAGTCGCCTGCGCTGGCGGCCGACATGCACGCCGCGGCTCGCTGGTTCGAGGACCGTTACACGGTTTCTCCCGATTGGCCCGACGAATGCTATGTGAACCACAGCTTCGCGCCCACGGGCCTCTGGCACCTGGGCTTCATCTTTGCCGCGAAGGATCTCCCCCAAGGCACTGAAATCACGGTGGATTACCGGCACCTGCTCGCTCCCGGCGAGCACGAGAGCTTCCAAGATGCCGCCACTGGTGAGAAAATAACCGGCTTGTCCTGGCAGGAAAGCCTCGCGCAAAGCACGCGCGCCCTGGCCCTCCTGCTCGGCTGACACCTGGTCACTTCGATGGCAATTGCAGACATTCCCGTCCTGGAAACGCCGCGCCTGCGGCTCACCGCCCTTACCGAACGCCACTTCGACGATTACGCGGCCATGCTCGCGGACGCCGAGAGCACGCGTTGGATCGGCGACGGCCAGCCGCTCGACCGCATGAACGCGTGGCGGTCGATGGCCATGTTGCTCGGCCACTGGGCATTGCGTGGCTGCGGCATGTGGGCCATCGAGCTGAAGGACACCGGCGAATTCATCGGCCGCGCCGGCCTGATGAAGCCCGAAGGCTGGCCCGACCTCGAACTGGGCTGGATGCTGAAGCCCGAGCACCGCCATCACGGCTATGCCACCGAAGCGGGCGAAGCCGTCCTCGACTACGCCTGGAACCAGATGCACGCACAGCGCGTCATCAGCCTCGTGCGGATCGGCAACGAAGCCTCCGACCACGTCGCCGAGCGCCTGGGCGGCGAGCACATCGACAACATCGACTTCCTCGGTGGCGCCACCCACCTGTTCGCGTACTACCCGCCGCATCGCGCCGTCCGCCGGGCCGGCTGATCCTGGTGGGAGCCGGCGCCCTACAGCGCCGGAGCGAAGTCGGTACGGCGGCGGCGCGGGTTGACCATGACGAGTCCCGCCAGCGCCAACAGCCGCGCGGTGCGCATCCAGGCGACCACGATCACACCCAGTTGCACGATGAGGATGCCGAGCGGGAATCTGCTGCCCGCCGCTGCCGTATGGCCGCGCCAGGCGGCAATCGCCACCAGCAGGACACCGCCGACCACGGTGATCGCAAGGTAGACGAACAAGGTCGAGAACGGCCTGCGGATGAACTGCATGAAGCCCCGCCCCAGCGCGAGAAAGGCGGAGCGGAGCCCGATGTCGGCGATGAACTGCGCACGCGCCGATTCCACGATCGCTTGGGCGATGACGAAGAACAGCAACGCCACGGCAAGCGCGCCGTGCTGGTACCAGTCGGCGCTCGAGGGCAGGACGGCAGCGTCGATCTTGTCGTCGGCGAACGACGAGGCGCCGAAAGCCGCGGCGACGAAGATGCCATAGGGAACGAGGGCCAGGATCGACAGGCGCAGCATGCGACCGTATTCCGCCGCCCCACCCTGCAGCAGCCCGCCGAAACTCAGCGCCCTGTGCGCGCGTCCACCCGCCACGATCATGCCGGCAAGGAACGGCGCCGTGAGCAAGGTCAACAGCATGCCCGCGACGAATGCCATGCCGGTCCAGGCGTTGTCGTTCGTCAATGCCGCGAACACGTCGCCGAACATGAGACCGTCGAAATGGCGGGCCCAGGCCTCCGCATGCACGGAATGCCCGAGGAGGTCGTCGAGCACGCGCCACAACGGCAGTGCCACCACCATCGTGGGGAGCAGCGTGACGAAGATCCACAGAAGCATCAGGCGCCACTGCAATCCGGCGATGCTGGCGCTACCGATGGCCGCGAGGGAGGAGCGTCGTTGACGGCCGTTCATAGCGTCCCCACGAGCGAATAGAGACCTTGCAGGAGGGCGGCGAAGTCCGCGCCCCATCGTTGCGACGCCGCGTGGTTGGCATCCACGGTGCGGCTGTCGTTGAGCTTGTCGGAGTCGAGATAGATCTTCCGCTCCGGATCGAGTTCGGCCGACGCGCCTTTCACCGGTTTCACGAACACGAAGCGTGCCCAGCGGCGGCCGTCGTCCCAGCGCACCGTTTCCGACGAGCCGTCCGCAAAAGTGACCTTGAGCGTCTGCGGCACGGGCGAAGCATCGCGCCGCACCGTCACGATCGTCTTCCACGGGAACGGCCCCGTCCCCGGCGCGGCATCCGGATGCGCCTTGTCCCAGGCGTCACGCTGTTTCTCGATGGCTTCGTCGTTGGCGTCCGAGGTGATCTCCTCGCGCCGGCCGTCCTTCACACGCGTGCCGGCAAGAGGCAGTACCTCCTTGCTCACGATGTCGCTGACGCGATCGTCGATGCGTTCGGTGCCGTACACGTATTGATCGAACACCTGCGCCACCACGTCCGGCTTTCCGGAGACCTCGGAGAGCGTGGCCTGGAGATCGGCGATGCCGGGGTGACGGAAGTGCCACGTCGCGTAGTACTGGCGGAACGCCTTCTCGGTTACGTCCTTGCCAAGGCGCTCTTCCAGGTCGTGCATCGCCGTGGCCGTGCGCGAATACACGGTGCCGTAGTCGGCGCTCGACAGCCGGTCCCAGGCATTTTCGCCCAGCGGATCGGAGGGACGACGCAACCTCGCGAACATGTGCTCGAGCATGAACGGGTCGAGCGGTGGCTCGGCACCGAAGAACTGCCACAACGGTTTGGTGAGGTACACCTTCTGCCCGCGATCGTGCAGCATGCGATCGTCCCAGTACTCGTTGAGGCCCTCGTCCAGCATGGGTTCCTCGAACTCGTTGGACGCGAGCAGCCCATAGAAATAGCCGTGACCGAACTCGTGGACGGTGACGAAATCCAGGAGGTATTCGTCCAGCGTCTTCGGCTTCACGTCGCGAAAGCTGTCCGCGGTGAAGAACGTCGGATATTCCATGCCGCCCGCCTCCGCCGCATTGAACGGCGGCACGACAGCCGTGAGCGTCTTGTAGGGATACGGCCCGAGGGTCTTGGAGAAGTACGCGAGGGAGTCGAGGGACGCCTTCAGTACCGGCTTCGCGCTCGCCTCGTACTCGGGGGGATAGATCACGCGCACTTTCACGTTGGGGCTGCCGGGCCCGTTGTATTCGCCGTCCAGGGTCCGGTATCCGGGCGCGGCCATCCAGGCGAAATCGTGCACGTCGCCCTGCATGAAGTGCCAGGTCAGGTCCTGGCCTTCCTGCACCGGAGCGCCTTGCTGCTCGCCCACCGCGGCCACGACGTAATCCTTCGGTGCGGTGACGCGGACGTCGTACTCGCCGAAATCGGCGTAGAACTCGCTGTTGAAGTGGAATTCGTGGACGTTCCAGCGCGGCGCCGTGGCACCGCGCTCGCCGGGAAGTTCCAGCACCCCGATCTTGGGGAACCACTGGCCGACGAGGTGAAACTGCCCGACGTAGCCGGTGCGCAGGATCACGCGCGGCAACTGGCTGTGGAAATTCATGTCCAGCGTGACGCTGCCGCCCGCCGGCACCGGCTGCGCCAGGTCGACGCGCACGACGGTATGGTCCGTTTCCGGCCCGCCGTCCGGATGCACGTAGAGCCACTTCAGCGCGGCGCCGTCCTGCTCCACGTTTCCGAGATCGATGTATCCCCACTCCCCTTTCTTGACCGGCGCGATGCCACGCGACCCGCCATGCGCGGCCAGCAAGCGGCGCTCGGTGAAGAAGGTGCTGCCCTCTCCCTCAAAGGCGTTGAGGTACAGGTGCAGGAATACCGACGAGACGGGCCTGTCGCTGCGATTGCGCCAGGTCAGCTGCTGTTGGCCGTCGACGGTGTGCTTTGCGGGATCGAGCCGGGCCTGGATCCTGTAGGACACCACGCGATCGGACAGCGTCGGCTCGTTGCCTTTGCGGGGCCCGCCCCAGGCCTCGGGCGCGCTGGGCGTGCGAACGAAGCCGGCACGGGGCGAAGCGAAGGCGATGTCCGCGGGGGGAGCCGCCGTCGCGGGAGGCGCCGTGGTGGAGGCCGCGGCCGGAACCTGCGCCGGCGGCACCTGGGCCGATACGCCGCCGGCGCACATCAGTGCGCCGGCGATGGTCGAACGAACGATTCTGGCTGCCTGACGGCGCATCGGCCCACCCTCCCCTGGAAGCGCACGAGATTGCGTCTCCGGGAGCGGGCCCGATATAGGCCAAAGGTCACGGTCGCCCGGGCGGTGCCCGGGTTCAGCCACCTTCGGCGGCAGGCAGTTGGTTCACGTCGCGCACGCTGTACACGTCGATCGCATAGGGCGCGTGTGCGTCGCCGGTGGCCTCGAAACGTCCGAACACCGTGGCGTCGGCGCGTACACCCTTCTCGCTCACCGTGCGCCGGAACGAGACCACGTCACGCTTGCGCGCAGCGGCGGCGTCCATGCTTAGGTTCACCGCCCCCTTGCATTGCGCGTCGGTGAGCATGGTGACCTTGCCTTCGGTACTGGCGGTGCCGCGCACGGTGACCGTCGTACCCACGTATCGGTCCGCGGTCTGCAGGACCGAACAGATCGTATCCGGCGGCGGCTCGTCCGACCGGGCGGCAGCCGCGCCGGCGACGAACAACAGCATGGTGGCGACGCCCGTCGCCCGAACGAAAGCAATCGCGTTCATAGGTAATCCCCCCTTCAATGCCGGCCGTCTGCGGCCGAGCCGATTGGACGGCTAAACGCAGCACAGCGCGTTTGCCGTTTCCGGTCAATAAGAAAATTCGGCAGGTCCGCCAGGGGGCCTTTGGCGATCAATGACTTAGACCGCCGGCCAGGGTATCGGCGATACTGCCGTTCCCCTATCGAAGAACCGATCCATGGCTTCCTACGACGACGATTTCGACCACGAAGACGGCTACGACGACGAGGACGGCGAGGATTCGACCGAGTCCAGGGTCTGGCGCCTGCTGGCACTGATCAACCCGGGTGACGAGGACGGCGCGCTGCAACAGTTCGCCGCGTACCGCGACATCGTGGAGGAAGAAGGCGACGACGATCCCATGCGGATCGTGGCCCAGGTCACCGACTGGCGCTCCGGCTTCGAGGTGGACGCCGACGACACGCGCGCCCTGATCGAGGCGATCAACGAGCTGGCCAGCCGCTGGAACCTCTCCATCGACTGGGATGGCGATCCGGACGACGACGAATTCCACGAAGACATAGACGGCCCGGAAATCTTCTCCCGCGCCTTCGACCAGCTGAACCAGCACGGATACACGCTGTGGGCTCGCGAAGCGGACGACGACGATGTCTACGCGGGCTGGATCACCCAGTCGCGGGACGATGAGGCCATGCGCATCATCGCCACGGAACTGGGCATCAACCTCAGGCTCGGAAACCAGGTGAGCTGAGGCCGCTATACTGCCGGCATGAATTATCGCCACGCCTACCATGCCGGCAACTTTGCCGATGTCCTCAAGCACATGGTGCTCGTGGCCCTTATCGATGCCCTGAAGCAGAAGGATTCGCCCTTCTGCTACATCGACACGCACGCAGGCCGCGGCCGTTACGACCTGCGCAGTGCCGAGGCACGGAAAACCTCGGAATCCGACGAAGGCTTCGGGGTGCTGAAGACCGCCAGCGGCCTGCCTCCCCTGCTCTGGAAGTGGCTGGAAATCGTCCGCGCCTGCAATGAAGGCGACGAGGCCATGCGCCACTATCCCGGCTCACCGTGGATCGCCGCACACCTGATGCGCGCCGGCGATTCCGCGCAGCTCTGCGAATTGCGGGTCGACGAGGCCGGTGCTTTGCGCCAGCTCTTCCACCACGATCCCCGCATGCACGTACACCAGCGCGACGGGTACGAGGCCTTGAAGGCGCTGGTGCCGCCCAAGGAGAAACGGGGACTCGTTCTCATCGACCCGCCGTTCGAAGCCCAGGATGCCGAGTTCCGCCTGATCGAAAAGGCGCTGAAGGCGGCGCTCGAGAAGTGGCCCGGCGGCACCTATGCGGTGTGGTATCCCATCAAGCTGCGCAGCCAGGTGCAGCCCTTCCATCGTTGGCTTACCAAAAGCGGAGCGAAGCGCGTGCTCGTTGCCGAGTTGCTGCTGCGGCCGGACGATTCGCCGCTGCGCCTCAACGGCACGGGCGTGGCGATAGTGAACGCGCCGTGGAAACTCGATGAAGCCCTGCGCGATTCGCTTCGCCTTCTGCCGAAGCTGCTGGGTACGCCGGGCAAATCCGAATACCGGCTGACCTGGCTGCTCGACGATGGTCCGGATGAACATGCCGCCCACGCTCCGCAGCCGTTCCATTCAGTGCGGCGGCGCTAAAGTCGTCGCACACGCCAGGAGCAGACCCATGCGACCGTCCACACGCCGTCCCGCCGTCCCTGCCGCCCTCCTCTCGCTCGCTTTCGCCGCCGCACTGGCGGGATGCGCCCCAGCGCCCATCTACAAGCCGACGCCGAACAATGCAGCCGTGCCACCGGCGCAAGTCGCTCGCGAGCCGGAACGCTACGGCAACGCCGACGTGATCTGGGGTGGCCGCATCGTCACCGTGCGCAATTTCGCCGATCACAGCGAAATCGAAATTCTTGCCTACCCCCTGGACGGCTCGCAGCGGCCGCAGGCCAACGATACCGGCAACGGCCGTTTCATCGCCGCCATGCCGGGATACGTCGAAAGCCTCGACTTCCCCGCGGGCGGGCTGGTGACTGTCGCCGGCCGCCTCAACGGCACCCGCACCGGCAACGTGGGCCAGGCGCAATACACGTTCCCGCTCGTGTCGGTGAACCAGTCGCACGTCTGGACGGCCAAGGAAATGTCCGGCGGCCATCCCAACGTGAGCTTCGGTGTGGGCGTCGGCGTCATCCGTTGAACCGCTATCGGCGGCGGAGCTTTGGTAAGATCTTGCGATAAGCAAGGGACGGGGACCACATGTCGGGACATGCCGATTCGAAGCGCGCGATCTTCCTCGCGCTCGGAGCCAATTTCGCCATTTTCATCGCCAAGCTCGTCGCCGCGATCTTCACCGGGTCCGGCGCCATGCTCGCGGAAGCCGTCCACTCGCTGGCCGATTGCGGCAACCAGGGCCTGCTGCTGCTCGGCATGCGCCAGGCGAAGCGCCCTCCATCACCCGACTATCCGCTGGGCTGGGGCCGCGCACTGTATTTCTGGTCGTTCCTCGTGGCCATCCTCCTGTTCAGCGTCGGCGGCATGTTTTCCGTCTACGAGGGCATCCACAAGCTCACCGATCCGGAACCGCTCCGCTGGCCCTGGCTCGCGGTGGGCGTGCTGGCGTTCTCCATCGTCACCGAAGGCATTTCCATGCACGGCTGCATGCAGGAAGTGAACAAGGCCCGCGACGGCAGATCGCTGTGGCAATGGTTCCAGGAAACGCGTGCGAGCGAACTCCTGGTGATCTTCGGTGAAGACCTGGCGGCCTTGCTGGGCCTTTGCCTCGCATTGCTGGCCGTCCTCCTCACCATGCTCACCGGCAACCTGGTCTTCGACGCCGCCGGCACCATCGCCATCGGTGTGCTGCTTATCCTGGTCGCCATCGCTGTCGCTCGCGAAGTGAAAGCCTTGCTGATCGGCCAGGGCGTGGAGCCGAAGCAGCGCGCCGCGATGGTCGCGTTCCTGGAGGCCCGCCCCGAGATCGATCAGGTCTACAACGTCCTGACCCTGCAGATGGGCACGGACGTGATGGTGGCCATCAAGGCCCGGATGGCGCAGACACCTACCGCCCGTGCCATGGTGGAGGCCATCAATATCGTCGAGGCCGATTTCAGGGCCGAGTTCAAGGACGTGCGCTGGAGCTTCTTCGAGCCCGACCACGCCGATTGACAGCGCGGTAGTACAATCGAACGCTTGTCCGCAAGGCCCAAGCCCGATTCCATGCCCGCCACGCTTCCCAGCCCGCCACTTCCCGTCAATGCCAAGATCCGCCGTTTCTGGGTCGCCCCACACGGTTCGTCCTGGGCGCTTCAGGTCGCCGAAGCCGCCCGGGCGCACGCGGGTCTCCTCGTGGTCGTGGTGCGCGATACGCGTAGTGCGGACAACCTCGAGAGCGAACTGTCCGTGTTCGCCGGGGAGCTCCCGGTACTGCATTTCCCGGATTGGGAAACGCTGCCGTACGACGTGTTCAGCCCGCACCCCGAAGTCGTCTCGCAACGCATAGCCACCCTGTATCGCCTGCCATCCACGCGGCGCGGCGTCCTCGTGGTGCCGGTGGCCACGCTCATGCAGCGGATCGCGCCGCGCACCCACATCACGGGCTCCGGCCTGGTGCTGCGCAAGGGCCAGAAGCTCGACCTCGCCGCGGAACAGCGTCGCCTCGAGGCCGCCGGTTATCGCAACGTGCCACAGGTGAGCGAGCCGGGCGACTTTGCCGTGCGCGGCGCGTTGATCGACATCTACGCCATGGGCGCCAGCGAACCCTATCGCGTGGAGCTGTTCGACGACGAGGTCGAATCCATCCGCACGTTCGATACCGAAACCCAGCGCTCCCAGCAGCAGGTCGAAGGTGTCGACCTGCTTCCCGCCCGCGAATTTCCGGTGACCGAAGACGCCGCCAAGGATTTCCGGGCCAACCTGCGCGAACGCTTTCCCATCGACATCCGGCGCTGTCCGCTTTACCAGGACGTGAAGGAAGGCGTCACGCCGGGCGGCATCGAGTACTACCTGCCCTTGTTCTTCAAGAGCACGGAAACCTTGTTCGACTACATCGCCGGGGATGCGCTGTTCGTGCTCGGCGAGGGCGTGTTGGAGTCGTCCGAACAGTTCTGGACACAGACCGCCGAGCGCTACGAACAACGCGCGCACGACATCGAACGGCCGGTGCTCCCGCCGGCCGAAATCTATCTTCCACCGGAACAGCTGCGCGAGCGCCTCAACCGCCAGGTTCGCGTCGACGTCGTCGGGAAAGGCCACGAACACGCTGTGGAACTCGGCACCCAGCCGGCCCCCGACGTGCCGCTGAATCGCAAGGGAGAAGAACCCGGCACCGCGCTGCGGCACTTCCTGAAGAGCTACCCGGGGCGGGTGCTGATCGCAGCCGACTCCGCCGGCCGCCGCGAGGCGCTGATCGAACAGCTGGCCGGGGCCGGCCTCAAGCCGGCGAACGTCGACGGCTGGAAGGACTTCCTCGGCCGCGGCGAAGCGCTGGCGATCACGGCCGCGTCGCTCGAACAGGGTTTCGCGCTTACCGAACCCGCACTGACCGTGCTTACCGAGCGCGAACTGTTCGGCGAAAGGGTGCGCACGGACCGCAAACGCCGCGCCGGCGCGGCACGCGATCCGGAAAGCATCATCAAGGACCTTACGGAGCTGTCGATCGGCTCGCCCATCGTGCATATCGATCACGGTGTGGGCCGTTACCAGGGCCTGGTCTCGCTCGATGTGGGCGACATGCCCGGCGAGTTCCTCACCATCGAATACGCAAAGGGCGACAAGCTCTATGTGCCCGTCGCCCAGCTCGGCCTCGTCAGCCGCTACACGGGTACCGCGCCGGAACTGGCACCGCTGCACTCGCTGGGTGGCGACGCCTGGGAGCGCGCGCGCAAGAAGGCCGCCGAGAAAGTACGCGACGTCGCGGCGGAACTGCTGGCGATCTATGCGCAACGCGAAGCGCGCCAGGGCGAGGCATTGTCGGTCGATCGCCAGATGATCGAAGAGTTCGCGGCCACCTTCCCGTTCGAGGAAACGCCCGACCAGCAGGCGGCCATCGACGCGGTGATCGTCGACCTCGCCGCGCCGCGCGCCATGGATCGCGTGGTCTGCGGCGACGTCGGTTTCGGCAAGACGGAAGTGGCGCTGCGCGCGGCGTTCGCCGCCGCCACCGCGGGCAAGCAGGTGGCCGTGCTGGTACCGACCACCCTGCTCGCCCAACAGCACTATCGCAACTTCGCCGACCGCTTCGCCGACTGGCCGGTGCGCGTGGAAGTACTCTCGCGCTTCAAGTCGAAGAAGGAAGTGGAGGCCGCGCTCGAGCGTCTGGCCGACGGCCAGATCGACGTGATGGTGGGCACGCACAAGCTGCTGCAGGCGGACATTCGCTTCAAGAACCTGGGACTCGTCATCGTCGACGAGGAACAGCGCTTCGGCGTGCGGCAGAAGGAACAGTTGAAGAAGCTGCGCGCGGAAGTGGACCTGCTGACGCTCACCGCCACGCCGATCCCACGCACGTTGAACATGGCCATGAGCGGCCTGCGCGACCTGTCGATCATCGCGACACCGCCCGCCCACCGCACCGCCGTACGCACGCTTATTTCGACCTACCAGCCGGCGCTGATCCGCGAGGCGATCCAACGCGAGCTCGCACGCGGCGGACAGGTCTACTTCCTGCACAACGAAGTGCAATCGATCGAGCGCACGGCGCGCGACCTGGCCGAACTGGTACCCGAAGCGCGCATCCGCGTGGCGCACGGCCAGATGCCCGAGCGCGAACTCGAGGAAGTGATGGCCGACTTCCATCGTCAGCGCTTCAACGTGCTCGTATCCACCACGATCATCGAATCCGGCATCGACATTCCCACCGCGAATACCATCGTCGTGAATCGGGCGGACCGCTTCGGGCTGGCCCAGTTGCACCAGCTCCGTGGACGCGTGGGACGTTCGCACCACCGTGCGTACGCCTACCTGATCGTGCCCGACCGAAAGGCCATGACCGCCGATGCGGAGAAGCGCCTGGAAGCGCTGGCGTCGCTGGAAGAACTCGGCGCGGGCTTCACGCTGGCCACGCACGACCTCGAGATACGCGGTGCCGGCGAGATGCTGGGCGAGGAGCAGTCGGGGCAGATCCAGGAAATCGGCTTCGGGCTCTATACGGAACTGCTCGATCGCGCCGTGCGCGCGCTGAAGTCGGGCAAGGTGCCCGATTTCGACCTCACCTCCGAGCACGAAACGGAGGTGGAACTGCACTTGCCGGCCCTCATTCCCGAGGACTACCTGCCCGACGTGCATACGCGCCTCACGTTGTACAAGCGCATCGCCAGCGCGCGCAACGAAGAAGGCCTCCGCGAATTGCAGGTTGAGATGATCGATCGCTTCGGGCTGTTGCCGGACCAGACGAAATGCCTCTTCGCCGTGGCGCAGCTGAAACTGATGGCCACGCCCCTGGGTGTGCGGAAGCTCGACTTCGGTCCGAACGGCGGGCGCATCACGTTCCGCGACAAGCCCGACATCGATCCCATGGCCTTGATCAGGCTGATCCAGCAACAGCCCCGGATCTACAAGATGGACGGCCAGGACAAGCTGCGTGTGCTGATGGAGTTGCCCGGTTCAAGCGAGCGCATCCGCACGGCGCAGGACCTGCTGGTGGCACTCGGCGCGCCACGTCCCGGCTGACGATGAATCGCCGACAGGGTCGGCTCCCACCAGGTTGGCGAAGGAACCCACGGCTTGGCTCCTTGCATCCCGGTAGGAGCCGACCCTGTCGGCGATGGCAAAAGCGATTCAGCCCGCGGGAGCGGCGCGAACCAGGTACTGCACGCTGAAGCGCCGCTCGTCGTCCATCCAGACCTGGGCAACCGAGAGGCCCGCCTTCGCGGCCAGCTGCGCGAAGTCTTCGAGCGAATACTTGCAGCTGTATTCCACGTGCATGGCTTCGTCCTCGCGGAAGGCGAAGGCGTCGCCGCCCACGTGTACGTCCTGGCGTTTCGTGCTTACAAGGTCGGTCTCGATGCGACCGGCCAGCGCGTTGTAGCGCGCGCGATGGCGGAACGCCGTCACGTCGAAATCGGCGCCCACTTCGTTGTTCAGGCGCACCAGCATGTTGAGGGTGAACTCGCGCGTGACACCGGCCGCGTCGTTGTACGCGGCTTCGATCTCCGCCGGATCCTTCTTCATGTCGACACCGACCAGCACGCCACCACCGTCACTCATCTCGGTGCGCATCTGTCGCAGGATGCGAACGGCGTCCTTCGCCTCGAAGTTGCCGATCGTGGAGCCGGGGAAATAGATGATGGTGCGGCGCGGCGGTCGGGCGGCCACCGGCAGACGCAACGGCTGGGTGAAGTCGGCACACACCGGCTGCATCGGCACGTCCGGAAAGCGGGAAGCCAGTCCCGCCACGCTTTCCATCAATGCACTTCGCGAAATTTCCACGGGCACATAGGCGGCAGGCGTCTGCAGGCGCTCCAGCAGCATGCGCGTCTTGATGCCGCTGCCGCTGCCGTACTCCACCAGGCGTACGTCGGGACCGAGCACTTGCGCGATGTCCGCGGCGTGATCGCGCATGATCGCGATCTCCGTGCGCGTGAGGTAGTACTCCGGCTGCTCGCAGATGCGCTCGAAGAGTGCCGAGCCCCGCTCGTCGTAGAAGAGTCGCGAGGGGAGCTTCTTCTGTTTGGCGGAGAGCCCGCGCCGCACGACCTCCAGGGTGTCCTCTACATCCGGATGACGGTCGTCTACACGGATGTCCTTGGGTTGAGCGCTCATCGATCGGTTCCCAGTCGTATCCCCGAAAACTGCCAGCGGGCATGGGGAGGAAAAAAATTGCGGTACGTCGCACGAATGTGGTCGGCAGGCGTGGCGCACGAGCCGCCACGGAGAATCCACTGCCCGTTCATGAACTTACCGTTGTATTCGCCGAGCGCGCCGGCCAGCGGCCGGAAGCCCGGATAACTGATATAGGGACTCATCGTCCATTCCCAAACGTCGCCGAACATCTGCGCGAGCACGGCGTCCGACGCGGATGCCACCGGTTGGAACATACCGGCGTCCTGAAGGTTCCCCTGCACGGGAATGTCGTTCGCCATCGTTTCCCACTCCACTTCGGTGGGCAGGCGTGCACCTGCCCAGCGTGCGAAGGCGTCGGCTTCGAAGTAGCTGACATGACATACGGGCGCGTGTGGATCGATGGCGCGGCGGCCTTGCAGCGTAAATTCGGTCTCGAGTGCTTCGTCCCAGTACAGCGGCCTCTGCCATCCCTCGCTTTGCACCGTCGCCCAGCCGTCGGAAAGCCACAAAATCGGCTCGCGGTATCCACCGTCATTGATGAAAGCCATGAACTCCGCGTTCGTTACCAGGCGATTCGCGAGCGCGCCGGCCTGGCGGTACGCGCGATGGCGCGGCCCCTCGTTGTCGAAGGCGAAGCCATTGCCGTCGTGGCCGATCGTCACCACGCCTTCGTCGAAAGGCACGTACTCGAGTGCTCGTGGCGCGACCGACACGCCGCGCGGCGTGTCGGGTTGGTAGGCGGGTTGCAGCGGATTCTGCGCAAACGCGTGCTTGATGTCGGTGAGCAGCAATTCCTGGTGCTGCTGTTCGTGCTGCAGACCCAGTTCGATCAGCCCCGGAAGCGCCTCGTCATCGCCACGCGCAAGGCGTTCGGCAACGGCCTCGTCCACGCGCCGGCGATACGACAGCACGTCGTCCAGCGCCGGCCGCGTGAGCATGCCGCGACGGGGACGCGCGTGCATCGGTCCCACCGACTGGTAATACGAATTGAAGAGGAAATGCCATTCGGGATTCGCGGGCACGTAATCGGCATCGCGTCCGAGCACGAACTGCTCGAAGAACCAGGTGGTATGGGCCAGGTGCCACTTCGTGGGGCTGGCATCCGGCATCGACTGCACCACGGTGTCTTCCGGCCGCAATGGCGCCGCCAGTGCTTCGGAACGTTGGCGGATGCGGAGGAAGCGTCGGGCTAGGTCCGCGCCGGCAGGCGGGTTGGACGGGATGCCTAACGGGCGGACGGACATGCGGCGGTTCCGGTACGGCCGTGGGGACGGCGATATTCGGGCACGATGCCCTAGGAAACGTTCAACGAACGTGAGCGCAGCCTGCCGCCAGCTTAACGACCAGTGCACCCGGGCCCCGCGCACTCTCGCCTCCAGGCCGGTTCGGTCTTAACGTTAGTTACCAGCCCCGGAGGATGTGCCATGAACGTCCGTTACCTGCTAGCCGCTTCGCTCCTCGTCACTTGCGCCGTCCAGGCACAGGACGCCCGTCCCCAGGCACGTCAGGAACTTCCCGTGAACGACTGCATGCGCACGGATCGCATCAGCAACTGGGCCATGGTCGACGACCGTACTGTGGTCGTCGCGAACGGCCCCAATTTCTTCAAGGTCACCACGACGACCGACTGCCCCCGCATGGACCTCGGCGGTGGCATCCGTTTCCGCGGTGCCGAGAACATCAAGGCGGTGGCGCCCATGCGCATCTGCGGTAGCATCAACGAACAGATCGTTCGCCGCGACGATCCGCCGTGCCAGATCGGCTCGGTGGAGAAGATCGACAAGGAAACGTACAAGCGCCTGGAGAAGAACGCGAAACACAAGGGCTCCGGCGCGGAACCCAATGGCATGGTGCACTGACCTAGCGCTCCCTCGTGTCGATCGCGATCCAGTTGGTTTCCCAGGTAGCTCCACCGTCCGCCGAATAGGCCTGTTCGAACCGGGCCGAGTCGGCGGATGGCCGTGTGACGACGAAGCGCACGAGAATCGCCTCGCCGTCCAGCATGTCGGCGCCGACGAACGTGCCGATGCCCTTCCCGTCGAAGCCGCCGTACACGGGAGCGGTCATCAGGCCATCGCGCAAACTGGCGAAGTTCAGGCTCCACTGCCGGGACCGCGGGTTGTACAGGCGTAGCGAGCCGCCGGCGATGTCACCGGTGCCGCCCTTGACCGACAGCTCCACGAAGTTGGCCTTGCCATCGAGCAGCGGCTTGACGACGGTCGTGCCTGAAAATTCCGCCCACTTGGCGGGCTGGCCTGAAAGCGGGTTTTGCAGAACCCGTACTTTCGTCAGCCACCGTCCCCACTCCCAATCGAAGTCATGCTGCCCGCCCCCTGCGGATGGCGGAGGTCCGTGTTCCACCGCGGCTGCCACCGGCATGGACAGCATCAGGACGAGCCCCACCACGAGCCGCCGCAGCGGCGTCATGGGGTGGCCTCGCGTGCCGCGTCGGCAGGCGTTCGCGCCGCCTCACGCACAGCGGCAAAATCGCCGGGCCGCCCGAGGTACCCCGGCACGCCGATGGCACGGTCGAGCAACGGATCGGCGACCGGAGCCCCGGCTGCCGTGACTAGCGGCAGCACTCCGGCCCATGCGGGTCGGCCGAGATCGGCGTCGTCGTCGATCGGCGGACCGGCACGCACCTTGGCGGATGCCTCTTCGATCTCGAGTTGCAGCACGGTGGTCTGCGCGAGCTCGGCGCGCGTGGGACCACGCACGTCTTCCCACCGTCGCGCCAACAGGTGATCGGAGAGCGTTCGCAGCGCGTGGAGCTTCGCACGCGGATCGTCGAGGGCGCGCGCGCTGCCGAACGCCACCACCGAGCGGTAGTTCATCGAATGGTTGAAAGCGGAACGCGCGAGGACCAGCCCATCCACCAGCGTCACCGAGACACACACGGGGATGGCGCTACCAAGCTCCTTCATGATGCGTGCGCTGGCCGCGCCGTGGAGGAACAACGTGCGGTCGTCGCGCCCGTAGAGCATGGGCAGGGCGAAGGGCTGGTGGTCGACGGCGAACGCGATAGTCGCCATGAAGCCGGCATCCAGGATCGCGGCGATAGCCGCCCAATCGTGCGTGCCCCGGGCAGCGAGCTGCCTCAACTCCGAGCGCGATGTGTGCTCCAAGGCCTGCTCCTCGTCTCGCTGTGACGAAGCCATGGTCACCGCTATAGTGGCCTCGTTGAAGGGCCACTTTTTATGGAACTAACCATACCACTCGACCGCAGCGGCACCCTGGGCAAGCAGGTCTTCGAAGGAATTCGCGATGCGATCCGCTCGGGGCGTCTACGTGCCGGCGACCGCCTGCCCTCCACGCGAGACCTTGCCGAGCAGTGGGGCGTATCGCGCACGGTCGTAGTGGCCGCGTTCGAGCAACTCCAGGCCGAGGGCTATGTGGCCACGCGTCGTGGTTCGGGCACCTTCGTGCTGCCCGAGGTCGGCATCCGTCCCGCCGATGGCCGGATCGCCCCCATAAGCCTGTCCCGATACGGAGAGCACGTGGCGCGGACGCCGCCTGGGGGCTTCGTATTTTCGACCGCTGCCTCGCACCGGCGCTACGATTTCGCCTATGGGCGCGGCGACATCGCGGACTTCCCGTTCACGCACTGGCGGCGCCTCCTGGCAAAACATGCGAGGCAGGCGTCGGCGCGCGAACTCGATTACGGCCCGGCCGCCGGTCACCCCAGCCTGCGGGAAGCGATCTGCGCCCACGTGCGTCGCTCGCGCGGCGCCACCTGCGATCCGTCGCAAGTCATCGTGGTCAATGGTTCGCAGCAGGCGCTCGACCTGATCGTCCGCGTACTGGTCGACCCCGGCGACGCGGTCGCCATCGAGAACCCTCATTACCAGGGCACCCGGGCGATCCTCGCGGCCGCGGGGGCGCAGCTTTGCCCCGTCGACGTGGACGAAGCCGGGATCGACCCAACCAACCTGCCACCTTCCGCCCGCGCGCTTTTCCTGACGCCCTCGCACCAGTTCCCCACCGGCGGCGTGCTGACGATGGCACGCAGGCTTGCCATCCTCGACTGGGCGAACCGCTGCGGTGCCGTGGTGGTGGAAGACGACTACGACGGCGAGTTCCGTTACGACGGCCAGGCGCTGGAATCGCTCCAAGGCCTGGATGGCGGTGCCCGGGGCATCTACGTCGGCACATTCTCCCGCACGGTGTTCGCGGCGCTGCGCGTGGGTTACCTGATCGTGCCGAAGGCCCTCGTCGGTGTGTTCGAAGCAGCGAAATGGCTTGCCGACCGCCAGACTGCGGGACTCGAACAACGCGTGCTCGCCGAGTTCGTAAGCTCGGGAAGCTACGAGCTCTACCTCCGCCGCGTCCGGCGCAGCCTGGCCGCACGCCGCGACGCGCTGGTCGAAGCCTCGCAGGCCGCCTGGGGCAACACGATGGCAATGACGGGCGCGGCGTCGGGCGCCCACGTCGTGCTGTGGCTGCCGGCCGGATGCAACGAGCTGGATGTCATAGCCACCGCGGCGGCCCACGACGTGGGCGTCTATCCGATCTCCGGCTATTTCCTCGGACAAGGCCGCCCCGGCGTGCTGCTCGGTTACGCACAGATGAGCCTTCCCGACATCCGCGAGGGCGTGCGCAGGCTCGCCGCCTGTCTGCCATTGCCTTAAGCGCGCACGCGAAGGAAATAAAAGACGTTCTTCTCGGGAAGAACCCCAAAAAAAAAAGCCCGGCGCGAGGCCGGGCTTTTCGTTAGCTGACGAACGACCGATCAATAACCGTCGTCGCGGACGTAGCGGGTGCCGTAGCCGTCGTCGACATAGGTCGTGGTGGTGGTGACGCGGCGGGTGACCACCGGTGCGTCTTCATAAACCACCGTGGCCGGACGGCTGTAGTACACCGGGCGATCGTAGACGACCGTGCGCGGCGCCGTCGCATTGGCGACGAGGCCGACCACCGCGCCAGCGACGATGGCGCCGGCGATCCAGCGGCCCGCGTGATCGTAGTGCCCGCCACCGCGGTAGTAACCGCCGCGATAGCCGTAGCCGCCGTGGTAACCGTATCCACCGTGGTAGCCGCCGTAGCCGCCGCCGTAATAGCCGTGCCCGCGTGCGAACGCGCCGGGCGCGAAAGCCATGAGACCTGCAGCGGCCAGGGCCAGACTCGACTTGACGAACTTACCTTTCATGACAGTTACCTCCGGGTGTCGAGCGCAGATTCGCGCTACGGCGCTGAATCCGGACTGAAGTTTTCTCGACCTGCCCTTCACGTTGTCCAGGGGTTCACGAACGGCTTCCGAAGGAGCCAGCAACCGTGGATGTCGTGGCGCCGCGTGAAGTCGAAGGGAATGCTCGGGGCGCTCCAGTCTTCGATGGAAAGATGGGGTTCCAGGGCCGCCCTATCAAGCTGGAAACGACGGAAGTTGTTTGAGAAAACGATCACGCCATCAGGCAGCAGGCGCTCCGCGCAGAGCATCAGCAGCTCCACGTGGTCCCGCTGCACGTCGAAGTCGTCGGCCTTCTTGGAGTTGGAGAACGTCGGCGGGTCCACGTAGATCAGCCCGTACTGCATCGACCGGCTGCGCAGGAAGGTGAACGCGTCCTCCTGCACCAGTCGGTGCCGGTTGCCGGTGAAGCCGTTCAGGGCCAGGTTGCGCGAGGCCCAGTCGAGGTAAGTGCCGGAGAGGTCGACGGTGGTGGTGTCCCGCGCGTCGCCGGCCGCCGCGTAAACGCTGGCGGTACCGGTATACGCGAACAGGTTCAGGAAATGCTTGCCGGCAGCCAGTTCGCGTATGCGCGCACGAACGAGACGGTGGTCCAGGAACAACCCGGTATCCAGGTAGTCGGTCGGATTGATGAGGAAGGTCAGGCCGCCCTCGTGCACCTCGACGAACTCGCCCTTCTGGTCGAACTGGCCATACTTCGAGCCGCCCTTCCCACGCTCGCGGGTCTTCACGGCGATCCGCTCGCGCGGCGTACCGAATACCTCGCCCGCCACGCGCACGATCTCGCGCACTCGGATGCGTGCAATGTCGGCCGGAACGTCCTGCGGCGCCTTGTACTCCTGGATGTGCAGCCAGTCTTCGTACACGTCGATGGCGGCCGCGTACTCCGGCAGGTCCTGGTCGTAGGCACGCCAGCATGTGATGCCTTCCCTCGCGAGGCGCTTGCGCAGGTGGCGGACGTTCTTCTCCAACCGGTTCTTCAACATCTGTGCGCCGGCCGAGAGCGGTTTCATCTCGCGGGGCGCGTCGTCGCGGGCACGCAGCGAGAACGTCAGGAGCGGGGTTTCCAGTGCGCCGTTGTACAGCGCGTAGCGCTTGTCCGGACTGAGGCGAAGCGCTCGTCCGAGTTCCTCGTCGCCCGCGAGCACGGCCGCGCGCCACCCGGCGAAACGGTCCTTCAGCGCCTGCCCAAGCTCGCGATACAGCACCGGCAGTTCGGCCCGGTCGCCCAGGCGCTCGCCATACGGCGGATTGGTGATGACGAGGCCGAGAGGTGTTTCCGGCGGAGGCTCGACGTGCACGGCATCGCGGCGATCGAGATGGACGAAGCCGGCCACGCCCGCGCTCTGCGCATTGCGCTTCGCGGTCTGCACCATGTGCGGGTCCGAGTCGCTGCCGAAGAAGACGGGCCGGAGGGCGCGCATCCCCTCGTCTGCGAGTGCCTTGGCCTCGTCGTAGATCGTGCGCCATAGCGCGTAATCGTGCTTCAGCCAGCCAAGGAAACCGTAGTAGTCGCGGCGCAGGCCCGGCGCCACGCCTGCCGCCATCAGCGCGCCTTCGATCAGCAACGTGCCGGAGCCGCACATCGGATCGACCAATGCGCCGCCTTCGGCATAGATACGCGGCCATTGCGCACGGACGAGCATGGCGGCGGCAAGGTTTTCCTTCAGCGGGGCTTCGCCTTGCTGCTCGCGCCAACCGCGGCGATGCAAGGGCGAACCGGACAGGTCGATCGAAACGGTGGCGCGATCGCGGCGGACGCGCACATTCACGCGGAGATCGGGTTCTTCCGGATCCACATCGGGACGCGCACCGCTGGCGGCGCGGAACTGGTCGACGATGGCGTCTTTCGTCTTCAGCGCGATGAACTGGCTGTGGGTGAGCTTGCTGAGCGCGGTATTGGCGTCCACGGCCAGCGTGCCGTGCGGAGCGAGGTGCTCGGCCCAGTCGATGTCCTGCATGCCGGCATAAAGCGCTTCGGCATCGGCAGCCTCGAATTCGGCCAGCGGCAGCAGCACGCGGCTGGCCATGCGCGACCACAGGCAGGCCCGGTAAGCCGTTTCCATGGTGCCGGCGAAAGACACTCCGGCGAGTGCCTCGCGCACGTCGGTGGCGCCGAGAGCGACGAGTTCGTCCTTCAGCAGGTATTCCAATCCCTTCGGACAGGTGGCGAAAAAGGCGGTCATGCCAGCGTGTCCAGGAAGCGGCGGAATGCAGCGTCGATGTCGGGAAGGGTCGCACCCAGGCGATGATCGTCCTGCACCAGCAGGGCGGGCATGGCGTGCCCGCGCGCGAACGTCAGCGCATCGTCGAGCGGGCACACGTCGTCGGCATACCCATGCACCAGGAACGAGGGCACATCCGGGCGGATGGCGAACGACCGCGGGTAGCCCGGAATGCGCGTCGGCAGGGCCAGCAGGAACAGGCCGGCCACCGGCGCGTCGAGCGAGGCCAGGCCGGAGACGAAGGCGCCCATGCTCGACCCCACGAGGACCGGCGGCACCGGCGAGGCCGCGATGGCCGCCCCCAGGCGGGCCAGGCGCGGGTCGATGGAGCCGGCGTGGCCGCGGGCATCGTCCTCGCGGTAGTCCGGCCGGGTGGTGCTCCAGCCGAGCGATTCGGCCACGGCGGCGAGGGCGCTCACCTTGGTGGCGTCGGGGCCGGAATCGGAACCGTGGGAAAGGATGATGTGGCCGCGCATGGCGGTCTCCGTACGCGGAATGACCGGCTATGTTATCAAAGCGGCATGATCGACATCCTTCACGCCCCCCTGCCCTACGAATCGGTCCTGCCGGAACGCAAGCCGGACGAGATCGACCTCGTCGTCATCCATTGCACCGAGCTGCCCGACCTGGCCATGGCCCGCGAGTACGGCGAGCGCGTGCTCCACGACAGTGGCGCCGGCAACAGCGGCCACTATTACATCGACCGCGATGGCTCGGTGCTGTGCTATGTCGACCCACTTCGCGTCGCCCATCACACCCGCGGCTACAATCCGCGCTCGATCGGCATCGAGCTGGTGAACACCGGCCGCTACCCGGACTGGTTCCATTCCGCGCGGCAGACCATGACCGAGCCGTATCCGGAAAAGCAGATCCTCGCGCTGCGTGCGTTGCTCGACCACCTGGTGGAACGCTTCCCTTCCCTGCGCCACATTGCCGGCCACGAGGACCTGGACACGGCCATGGTGCCGTCCAGCGACGATCCGGAAAACGAGGTGCCCCGCAAGCGCGACCCCGGCCCGCAGTTCCCCTGGGCCCGTGCTTACGACGCCGGGCGTCTCGGCCGTGTTAGCTGCTAGCTGCACGTAGTTACTAAGTTACAGCCATCAACGCACACCTTGCTCGCTTGAAATGTACTGGAACTGTGCGGAGCCTGTGCTCGTAGCTGGCAGCGTCATCCGAATGATCGGACGCCATACGCCAACCGTGTTGTAGAAGTCCTTCTGCTCATTCTGCGAATCCGCGAGCCCATTTGAATTTCCCAGGTAAAAGAATGCTTCGATACCGATCTGGTTCGGTGTAGCCTTCCAGCTCTGGATAATCAGTTCGTTTTGCTCATTGAACGACTCTTGGCCCATCTTCCGCATCGCGTCGAGCATTTGCATGAAGACAGCTGCGTTGTTCGGGGTTCCGCCTACTAGCGTGAAGCCGCACTGATACTGGTGCGAATTGACTCCAGCGGTACGGTAGTGCGCCAGCCAACTGGTCGAGTCGCCGATTCCCTGAGCCTGGCACGGTCCGCTGTTCGCGGGGTAAGCATGATTGTACCCACACCCCAGGCTCACGCGATTGTCGCTATTGGCATCTATGGGAAAACCGCAGAGTATTTCAAGATCTATGACAGGCGCAGGATTGTAGACTAGCGGATAGACAATGAAGCCATGGGTGTAACTATATGCCAGCTTGTTGAACTTGGCGTCCTGGCGATAAAACGAAAACGAAACTCCGTCGCCTTTGGGGTTAATTGGATTGGGTACCCAGGAGTGGTAGTTCGGCGAATATCGCGTACCCCTCAACAGGATTCCGGAACAGAGGAATATCGGCATGTTGACGTTGCCATTGCAATTGGCGAACGCCTCGGAACTGCGCGAGGCGAGATGAGCCGCGACGGTCGCGCCCTCAACGTCATCCGCGCGTGAAGGTCTCTGGCGTGCTTCCTGGAGGACATGGGTCGAGCACGCATGGCAGACCATGATCAAAGCGATCAAGCCCAGGCTCTTCACATGCCGAAATACTTTTTTCATCGCTGCCTCTCCGTGGCATTAATGCCTTGAACCTTTCCTTGGCAGGTGCGGCTGTCGCCTGCGCTGAAACCAATGGTCAAGCTAATCTCACCCGACAGCACTGTCGATATTCCAAAGGTCGTAGACGGCCGAACAGCCCCGGTATACTGCCGAGCAGCGCGCATCACCTATTCGGGGAACACCCATGTCGGACAACCACGTCGGCGAACTCGTCGAACTGATCGAACTCGAACGCCTGGAAGACAACCTGTTCCGCGGCCAGAGCCGCGATATCGGCACCCGCTTCGTCTTCGGCGGCCAGGTGCTCGGCCAGGCGCTGTCGGCGGCACAGCGCACGGTCGATCCGCGGCGCGAGGCGCACTCGCTGCATGCCTATTTCCTGCGCGCCGGCGACATCAACGCACCGATCGTCTACAGCGTCGAACGCACGCGCGACGGCGGCTCGTTCTCGTCGCGCCGTGTCGTGGCGATCCAGCACGGCCAGCCCATCCTCAACAGCTCCGTTTCGTTCCAGGAGCCCGAAGCGGGTTACGAGCACCAGATTTCCATGCCCGAAGTGCCCGCACCCGAGGACGTGGAGCCGATGCCCGCAATGTCTGCCGATCAACTGGGCCGCTTGCCCGAGAAGACGCAGCGCTGGCTCGGCGTCGACGGCCCGTTCGAATTTCGCCACGTGTGGCCGCGCGACGAACTTCGTCCCGCGAAGCGCCCGCCCTATCAGCACATCTGGTTCCGCCTCACAGCGCCCATCGAAGACTCGCTGTCGCTACACCAGGCGCTCCTCGCTTACGCTTCCGACTTCCACCTGATCGGCACGGCCACGCTTCCGCACGGCATTTCCTACCTCACACGGAACATGCAGATGGCGAGCCTGGACCACGCGTTGTGGTTCCACCGACCGTTCCGCATCGACGAATGGCTGCTCTACTCGTTCGACAGCCCGACCTCGCAGGGTTCCCGCGGCCTGGCACGCGGCACGATCTACACGCGCGACGGTGTCCTCGTCGCCTCCACCGCGCAGGAAGGGCTGATCCGCGTCCGCCAGGACTGAGCGACTCACGCAACGGATGGAACTCACTGGACGAAAGGGGTTGGCAAGGACGCTGCCCGTCGAGTGGGGACCGTCGGCGAGGGCGCCGGCACACCGAAATCGTCGTTCAAGCGCTGTGGAGTAAAACGGTTCGGAGCATCGATATCCAGCCGGCCCCCGAGATATTCGTTGAACACCTCGAGGGAGACACCATAGGGTGTGGAAACATAACGGGACTCGTAAATCTTCGCGATCGCTTCGGCGTAAGCCGGATTGAACGAATCGATGACATAGATATCCGTCGCCGGGACATCGGCGGGAAAATGCACTTCGTCCAATATCGCGTCGTACGTTCCCGGCACCCTGTTGTCCGAAGCGGATGCCACGGCACGACCGTCGGTCCAGACCGCATACTGGTGAAAGGTCGGCGCCATGGGGTAACCCGTCTGCCACTCGTGGAATACGATGTTGCTGGCGGCGAGCGAGCCGCTACCCATGGCGGATCGTTGCATGAGCATCGGCCGGATATCGTTGAACTCCCTGGAAGGGCCGAACCCTCCCGCGGCCAACAACTGTTGCGGGGTTCGCGAATCCACCCGATAGACGAGCGAATGATCAAGGGAAATGCTGTTCCACACCTGGTTGGTCATCAACGAATCCGTCCGGAAGTCATCCAGGCGATGGCGCGCTTCATCGATTTCCGCCTTCTTCAGCTCGATGATCGCCCTTGACCGTTCCAATGTGCTCCTGGGCAGGGTCTGCACGATATAACCGAATCCCTGCTCCCGAAGATTGAACGGGGGCCTGGGATCGTTGCCTAGCGGGTCGAACAGGCGCCTCGGCGGATCCTGTCCTTCCACCGGCGCGACAGGATCCAGGACATAACCGACCCTGGCCTCGCCGCTCCGAACGGATTCGGGCGATAGCGACGTCAGGGATGTCGACACGGAACTCGTGGACTCGGGGGATTCGGGTTCTTCCACACCTTCCACCACCAGGCGGGGCCTGCCGATTGTGAGCGCCACGGTGGCGTTGGTAACGACGGTCATCACCGCCCCTTCCAGGGCAGCCCTTCTTTCATCCGCCGTCCTGCCGTTGATTCCGAGGTCGATTCCCGTGCCAAGGCCGGCGAGCGCGGTACCGGCCTGGACAGGAATGGCCAACGGTGGAAGGTATCCCAGGGGACCGACCAGGGTGGCCGTCCGGTTGATAGTGGTACGCCAGGCGTCCCACGATGTGCGGGTTTGCATGCGCGTGTCGTCGCGGAACCGCGCTTCGACCTGGGCGCGCATGTCGTCGAAGACATCGCCGTCGATAAGGGCACCGCTCCGGTCGATCGTCGTGCCGTCGGCGGTCCACCTGGACTCGGCGAGATTGGCCAGCCCCCGCGTCACGCCTGTGCGGAACACACCGTCCTGCTTGTCGTAGATCGAAAAGTCCGACAGCAACTCATCGAGGGACCCTGGATCCCGGGCCTGTCGAACCACCCATTGCCGAAGTTCGTCTTCGTTGCGAAAGACCACGAAGGGCGACGCCGCGTAGGCGACGTACATGACTTCGCTTCCGTCGGCTGCGACAAAGCGCACGATGTTACTGGCTGCATATCCGTTTATGTCGAAACGCCGGGCGCCGACACCGCCAGCGGGAGGCGAACTGCGCAATTGCTGCAAAGTGATCGGCCCATCCAGGGAGACGTTCGGCGCGCCTCCTCGCATGACCAGTTCGTACTGCTCTTGTGTCAGGATGCCGCGGCCTCGCGCCCAGCGCGCCTGGTGAACGAACCGATAGCGTGCAAGCGTCGGCCAGTCGGATCTGCACGTGGTCCAGTAGGTGTCCAGCGACAGGTTCAGCCGTTGGATAAAGGGAAGTTCCGCAAATACACCCTGCTCCCTGAAGGTGTCGAGGACTTCCGAAAGGAGCAGCGAACTGGCGTGCTCTGGAAGGAAAGTCGCTGCGATCGGGAAAATGCCGAAAGCCTCGTCCAACGGACGCAGATCCTCGCGGACCGTATCGATGACGTTACCCGTGCCGATAAACGTATTGTAGATGTACCCCGGCCCCGTCCTGCTCCACAGGAATCTGCCGATCCGCGAGAAACATTCTCCCGCCGTCCTGCACGCGAGAATGCTCTCCGTGAACGCGAGCGGGCTCGGGCTTTCGGCACCGCCCGAAGTTATTCCCCCAACGGCATCCGAGACCTGGGCGAAGAATGTGTGCCTGGAATGGTCCGGGAACGCTTTCATCAATGCATCGGTGAGCTTGATGGTACTGTCGGCACTGCCTTCGGACCGCAACTGCGGTGTCGCGAAGTGCGCGATGACATAGGCGTCTCCGTCGATACCCAGTCGTTCCTGAATGAAGGCCTTTGCCGTCGCTCGCGCATCGGGCATCGGCGAGGCGTACGCCCGGACTGCCATGATCCAGTACGCACGGGCATCCTGCGGCGTGGCGAACACCGGTGCAAAAGCGGAAACCGCCAGCAGCGAGCCCCGGCTGTCAGTGGATGCGGCACCGGCGATTCCCTGAGCACCGGCCGTCCTGTCGATCCCGTTGCCGAGCGTGTTCTCGTCGTCCTGTACTGGCGTGATTGTCTGCGTTGAACTGGCGGCGGTGGGCAGCATGGACGCTAGGGCAAGCGCGGTGGTTACGACTCCGCGTCGCGCAATGGAAAACAGGTGATGCATGGGAGGCAACCCATATGATGTTGGGAGCCCATCACGATAATCCGCCACGAAACGTTCGCGCTGTCGGCGAAACCCTTGGCGTCTGCGAGAAAACCTCAAGGCGAACGGCACCTTCCGCTTCGCCTACGCCGGCCAAGGTCGAACGTCATCTTCAATAACTTTCGGATACGGCCGGACGTTCTCGCAGCAGCATGAAGGTCAGCATGGCGGACGCGAGCATGACGGCACCGAGCAGAAGACACGATCTTGAGAAAGCATGATCGAAAGCCAGATGGAAGACATCTTCCGCCGGAACCGACGCCTGCAGCATCAGCGTCATGCGGCTGGAAAGACTGGCCGCGAGGCTGCCGATCATGGCGATACCCAACACGTTACCCACCTCGTACGCCGTCGATTGCACCGCAGCCGCGCTGCCCGCACGTTCCCCGGGCGCCGCCATGATCACCACCGTGGTGGCACTGGACAGGGACAGGCTTACGCCCGCGCCGAGGAAAGCGAGCGATGCGGAGAACACCCAAAGCGAGCCCGTCACGTTGAGGCTCGGCACGAACAGAGCCAGGGCGATACACAGCATGCCGACGATTATGACGTCCCGCACCTTCCAGCGTTGCAGGCAGTACGGCACCGCCAGTGCCGCGAGCAAGGCGGACACGGTCGCCGGGAGCAACCAGAGTCCCGTATCTGCGGGACTCTGGGAGTGCACGAATTGCAGCCACTGCGAGGCCAGGTAGATGGTGGAACTGAGGGCGAACATCACCATGGCGTACACGCCGATGCCGACGGTGAACGTGCGCAGGCCAAAGAGCCGCACATCCAGCAAGGGATCGTCCCGGCTCAACTGGCGGCGCACGAACCAGATCATCGAGAGGATGCCCGCCGTCGACAGGACCAGCGATTCCGCGGAGAGACGGCCCGATTTGCCGACCACCTTGATCGCCTGCACGAGCGCCGTCATGCCGACGAACGAGAGTCCGACGCTGGTCCAGTCCCATGGGCGGTCGTCCGGCGAATTCGATTCCCGCACCGAGGTCAGCACCAGGGGTGCGGCGACGAGCACGACGGCCACGTTGATCAGGAACGCTGCCTGCCAGTGGAAGACCTGAACGAGCACACCACCGAGCACGGGGCCTATGGCGGCACCTACGCAACCGGCCACGCCGCAGGCCGAGAGGCCGATCGTGCGCTCCTTCGGATCGGTGAAGGTGGTGCGGATAAGCGAGAGGATGTTCGGCATGATCATCGCACCGCCCACCCCGAGCAGCGCCCTGCAGGCGATGGCCTGCCACGGCTCGTGCACCCAGCCGGCCAGCAAAGAGGCCAGACCGAAAACACCGAGGCCCCACAGGAGCAGCCGGCGGCGACCGTAGCGATCGCTGAGCGCACCCATCGTGATCAACAGGCCGGCAAGCGTCAAAGCGTAGGCATTGACGATCCACAGCTGTTCGATGGTGGTCGGCTGCATGACCCGGATCAGGGTCGGCATCACCGTATGCAGGTGTTGGCATCCATCGCCACCATGAGCATGCACAAACACAACGTGCCCAATACGATCCATCGTTTCCCGTGCATCCGTACGACCCTCTCCATGTTTCGGGGGAACGTTGTACCGCATTTGGCCTAGTACATGTTTGAGAAAAACCCTCAGCGTGAAACGGTTCCCTGCTCACCGCCGTCCCACTGCACGGCGGAAGCAAGCTCTTCATGGGTGAGAGCGAGTTCTCCTGCATCGGTTTCCGACTTCACCGTCACGACGTGGTCGCCATGCCGCGACAGTTCCGACGCGCCGGCACCGGTGAGGGCCTGTAAGCGTGGCGCGTCCGCCGACAGCAGCACTAGCAATACCTTCGATCCTTCGACGAAGCGAACCCCGCTGGTCGCGCCCGACGTCGCGAGCTCCTTCGACGTCAGCGGTTCCGCCCGCACCTTGCCCGCCCAGCGCGGCGGTGCCACGAAGGTGTAGCCGGCGGCTTCATCCCGCCACGAGAAGCGCTTCATGGGCTCCCGGGCAGGCGCGTTCTCGCGGTGCACTCCCGGCGGAGGCGTGGCCTGGGGCGTGACGGGCAGACCGAGCATCAGGGCAAGGACAACAGTTTTCATGGCCGGGCCTCAGTGGAGAACCACTCCAGCGTACGCCTCGCGCGTCGCAAGCGCGTCAAGCGCCGTGATCGCCTTCGCGGCCGCAGGCCCAGGCGAACAGTACGATGCCCACGACGATGGCTACCGCACCGGTGGCGGCGAGCGCACCCGGGACGGCCTCGTGGAGGAATGCCGCGCCGATCGCGGTTGCGAACAACAGCTCGGCGGCCTGCATCGCCTCCACCGCGGCCAGCGCCGTCGGCTGGCGCCCTACTCGTTCCGTGGCATGGAAGAACAGCACCGTGGCGATCACGCCCGAGGACAGCGCGACGCCGCCGGCGAGCAGCGTTTCGCGCAACGTGGGAGGCCCGACCGTGATCCAGGCAACGATCGCCAGCACCCACCACAACGGCCAGCTCGCCAGCGTCATGCCGAACACACGCTGGACCGCGCCCAGTCGCGTGCCGCCGCGCTCAAGGTGCAGGAGGATTTTCCGGTTGCCGAGCGGATAAGCGAAGGCCGCGAACACGACCGCTCCAACGGCAAGCCATGCCGAGGCATCCAAGGCACCATGCGCATGACCGAACTGCAGGAGCATCACGCCGACGACGATGAGCGTACCGATGGCCAGGGCGCCGGCGTGCCAGCGCGCGCGTTCGTCGCGATAGATGAAGGGCGCCATCAACGGCCCTGCAAGCACCGTCATCTGGAAACTGCCCGCCACGAGCCACGACGGGCCGCTGCTTGCCGCCCATGTGAGAGGCAAGCCGAACAGCACGAAGCCAACGCTACTCCATACGAGCCACTGGCGGGGATGCGCGCGCAACTCGTGAGGCAATGCACCGAGTCCGCCCTGGAAAGGCAGCACGACGGCAAGCAACGGCAAGGTGATGAGGTAACGCAGGATCACGGCCCATTGCCAATGCCCGCCGCCGCTCACCACCGCGCGATTCAGCACATAGGTGAGCGTGAAGAACAGCGCCGACAGCAGCGCGATGCCCACGGCCTTGAGCGCGTTCGCATTCAGGAGACCGCTTCCATGTGGACGAGGAGCAGGCGCAGGCTCTCCCTGCCCTGCCAGTCGTTGACCGAAAGCTCGTACGCGGCGCGCATCCGCGACGGCGGAGGTGTGCCCTCGTAGCAGTTGAACATCACCGCATCCAGCGGCGCGCCGCCCTGCGTATGGCGCAGCTGCAGGCGAAGATGGCGGGCGCCCATGGGTTTCCAGGACGCGCATTCGAAGCGCGCTTCGAACACCGGCGGCGGAAAGCCTTGTCCCCAAGGCCCGGCGTGGCGAAGCTGCCTTGCCAGGTCGAGCGTGTGATCGCGGTAATCGAGCTCACCATCGGTCTGGATGAGCGCCTGCAGGCGTTCCTCGTCCAGGTGCGCCCGTGCCGTCGCGTCGAAGATGGCCGCGAAACGCTCGAAATCGGCCGAACGCAGGCTGAGGCCCGCGGCCATCGCATGGCCGCCGAAGCGAAGGATGAGACCCGGATGCTTCGCATCGATCTCGGCCAGGGCGTCACGAATGTGGAAGCCCGGAATCGAGCGTGCTGAACCGCGAAGTTCGTCGGTGTCGTCGCCCGCGGGGGCGAAGGCCAGCACGGGGCGATGCAGCCTCTCCTTCAACTTCGAGGCGACCAGTCCGACGATGCCGGCATGCCAACCCGGATCGAACAACGCCACGCCCACGGCATCGACGTGTCCCGCGCGGGCGACCATCGTTTCGGCCTCCTCCACCATGCCGGCCTGCATGTCGCGGCGTTCCTGGTTGATCGCGGAAAGCTGTTCGGCATAGCGGCGCGCGATGCCCGCGTCGTCGGTGAGCAGGCAGGCGACGCCGAGCGACATGTCCTCGAGGCGGCCCGCGGCGTTGAGGCGCGGCCCGATGGCGAAGGCAAGATCCGTGGCACCCACCGTGGACAGCGAGCGGCCGCTCGCTTCGACCAGCGCGGCAATGCCGGCACAGGCCTTGCCCGCACGCATCCGCTTCAAGCCCGCTTCGACGAGCACACGGTTGTTGAAATCCAGCGGCACGAGGTCGGCTACCGTGCCGAGGGCAACGAGATCGAGCAGCGAACTGAGGTCCGGCTCGCCGCTTGGAAAGTGTCCGGCGGCGCGCATCGCGCCGCGCAGGCCCAGCAACAGGTAGAACATCACACCCACGCCGGCCAGCGCCTTGCTTGGGAATCCATCGCCGGCGAGATTGGGGTTCACGATGGCGTCGGCATCGGGCAGAACGTCGCCTGGAAGATGGTGGTCGGTGATGAGCACGGCGATGCCGCGCGCACGTGCCGCCGCGACACCGGCCACGCTCGCCACGCCGTTGTCGACGGTGACGATGAGATCAGGCGACGGATCGAGCGAGGCGACCAGCGCTTCGCTCAGGCCATAGCCATGCACGAAACGGTTCGGCACCACATGGCTTACGTGCCGTGCGCCGAGCAGACGCAGGCCACGCTCGGCGACGGCCGTGCCGGTGGCGCCGTCGCAGTCGTAATCGCCAGCGATCACGATACGCTTGTCGTCGAGGAGCGCGCGCATCAGCAAGGCCACGGCGCGATCCATGCCACCGAGCAGCTCCGGCGAGAGCATGCGCGCGAGCCGGTGCTCGGCGCCGTCCGGCGTACAGACGCCGCGTGCGGCGTAGACGCGCTGAATCACCGGATGCACATGGGCAGGCCAGCCGCTCGGTGCGACCTGGGCGACGCGTTGGCGCCAGACCTTTACCGTCATGCCTTGCGCCAGAAACGCAGGCGGTGCCGCTTGTGCAGCACCGTTCGCGTACCGTCGGCAAAGGCGAGACGGATTTCCGTACCCGCGAGCAACCGGGCTTCGATGAGGGGCCACCAGTCGCGGGCGAAGCCGGACGGCTGCACATCCTGCAGGTCCAGCAACCCGATGGTGGGAACCGCTTCGGCGGCTATATCGCGAGCACCCTTCGCCGCTGAAGCGGCTCCCACAAGGGCGGCGCGAGGTTGGATGTCGACGCCGGCCCGGTGGGCCAACGCCCACGCCAGCAAGTCGTCGCTATAAATCCGGGTAAGACCGCTCTCCACCCAATCCGGCAACGCACCCGGCCCCCACAACCACACGCTGTTCACCGGCGGCAGCCCTTGCGCCGCACGCGTGCGGTTCACAGGATGATTGTGCAGCACCACCTGCGCCTCGTTGATCAATGCGCGCCAGCGGCGCCCGTCATTCCCCTTCGGCAGCTGCTCGAAGAGGTCGGCGCCAAGGGCCTCTTCGGGTTCGGGAAACGACGGTACCTCGACGTATGCGGGCAGGCGAAGCTGCCAATGCTGCGCGTCGCCGACGCGGAGTTCCATGCCTTCCGCCTCGAAAGTCTCCGCCAGTGCAGCCACCAGGCTCTGCGCGTCGGCCGCACTCAGGCCCAGGTTCCCGCATGCCAGCAGGCGCGCGCCGTTGAGTTCGGGTTGCACCCACGCCGGATCCGCGGAAAGCCAGAGCGAATTCCCGGCATCGCCGGCAACCGCCTGGCGGATCAACGCCGCGGCGGGCACCGGCCCCTGTGGCCAACGAAAGTGTTCGGCCAGGGCGGCGAGGTAACCGGGCACGGCGGCCGGCAGGTTGCTGCCGCGCGCGAGCCATTCCGAAAACCCGGCGGTATCGGCCAGCTTCTCGCGCCCCGGCAACAGCACATAGAGGACCGCAGCCACGCTCAGGCCTCGATCTGCTCGAGGATCCCGAGCCACTCGAGCTCGAGGCTTTCCTTCTCGCCGCGCAATTCCGCCTGGCGCTGGCCGAGCCTCATCAGCTCGGCCGTCGAACCTTCGTAGACGGCCGGATCGGCGAGCTTCACTTCGATCGCGACAAGTTCCTTGTCCATGCTTTCGATCAACGATTCGATCTTCTTCACCCGTGCGCGCAACGGCTTTTCCTTCTCGCGGTCCCCGGCGCTCTGCTTGCGCCTCTCTTTCGCGGATTCCTGTACCGGCGCATCGGCCGGCGCGGACGCCACCGCCGCCGTCTTGCGCGTGGTGGCGCGGCTGCGCAGCCACTTCGCGTAATCGTCGAGGTCGCCGTCGAAGGATTCCACCTTGCCGTCGGCCACGCGCCAGAACTCGTCACAGACCATGCCGAGCAGGTGGCGATCGTGTGAGACGAGCACCAGCGCGCCGTCGAAAGCCGCCAGCGCATCGGCCAGCGCTTCGCGCATGTCGAGGTCGAGATGGTTCGTCGGTTCGTCGAGGAGCAGGAGGTTGGGCTTGTCCCAGGCGATCAACGCCAGCGCGAGACGCGCGCGCTCGCCGCCGGAGAACGCGTCCACCGGTTCGAAGGCCCGGTCGGCGGGGAAATTCCATGTGCCCAGGTAATCGCGCAGTACCTGCGCACCCGCGTTCGGTGCCTTCTCCTGCAGGTGGTCGAATGGGCTGGCACCTTCGCGCAGGCTCTCCACGGTGTGCTGTGCGAAGTAGCCGATGCGCGTGTCTTTGTGGAATCCGCGTTCGCCACGCAAAGGCGCCAGTTCGCCGACCAGGGACTTCACCATCGTGGACTTACCGGCGCCGTTCGGCCCGAGCAGCCCGATGCGATCGCCGGCCTCGAGTCCGAAGGCGATGTCGCGCAGTACGACGTGCTCGCCGTAACCCGCGTCGACGTGATCGAGTTGCAGCATCGACGTGGGCAGGCGATCCGGTGCGGGAAACGAGAAGCTGAAGGATCGTTCCGCGCGCACCGCTTCGGTACCGGCCATCTTCTCCAGGCGCTTCATGCGCGACTGCGCCTGCTTGGCCTTGCTAGCCTTCGCCTTGAAGCGATCGATGAAGGATTGCAGGTGGGCGCGCTCGGCCTGTTCGCGCTCGTGCGCGATCTGCTGCTGGCGCAGGTGCTCGGCGCGCTGACGCTCGAACGCCGTGTAGTTACCGGTGTAGAGCTTCGCCGTGCCGTCGTGCAGGTGCATCGTGTGCGAGATCACGCCGTCGAGGAATTCGCGGTCGTGCGAGATGATGAGCAGCGTACCCTGGTAACGGCGCAGCCATTCTTCCAGCCACAGCACGGCGTCGAGATCGAGGTGGTTGGTGGGCTCGTCGAGAAGCAACAGGTCGGACGGCGCCATGAGCGCACGGGCGAGATTGAGCCGGACCCGCCAGCCACCCGAGAACGACGCCACCGGCTGCTCGTGCGTCTCCGGGGCGAAACCCAGACCGTGCATCAGGCGCCCGGCCCGTGCCCGTGCGTCGTAGCCGTTGACCTCCTCGATGCGCAGGTGCGCGGCGGCGACGGCCTCGAGGTCTCCCGCGTCCATCGCGTCCGCCTCGGCTTTCAGGGCGGCGGCCACCTCGACGTCGCCACCCAGCACGTAGTCGATGGCCGGATCGGGCAAGGCCGGGGTTTCCTGCGCGACGGAAGCCTGGCGCACCTTCGAGGGCATGTCCAGGTCACCCACCTCCGGCTCCAACTCGCCCTTCAAGGCGGCGAACAGGGTGGACTTGCCGCAACCGTTGCGGCCGATGACGCCCAGGCTCCAGCCGGTCTGGATCGTGAGGTCCATGCGCGACAGGAGGGTGCGGCTGCCCCGGCGCAGGGCGAGATTGCGAAACGAGATCATGGTGAACACATGGGGGCGACGGGCGACTGCGCATGATAGCGGCCCCAGGCGCCCACGTCCCCGAAACGCGACGCAGCACACAGGCGCGCGATCCTCCACGCGCCGCCCATGGCGTGCCCCGGGGCGATCTGTTACAACGGCGTCCTGCGCCGCATGGGGAGCGCAACGGAGTCATCATGAACACCTTCAAAGCTGTGTCCACCGCCATTGCGCTGGTTCTGGCGTCCGCCTCGGTGGCTCCGTCCGTGCACGCCGGCGACACCCTGCTCATGCAACGTGTGAAGCAGGAGCAGTCCATGAACCTGCCGCAGAAGGGCATGAGCATGGCCGAGGTGGAGCGTCGTTTCGGCGCGCCGACGTCGAAGCTGGACGCGCGAGGCGGCGGCAGCCGCAAGCAGCCGGTCATCAACCGCTGGATGTATCCCGGTTACATCGTCTATTTCGAGCGCAGCCACGTGATCCATACGGTGCTGAACACGCCGGCGGGCAACAACACCAACCCGGCGAATCCGCGGTAGCTCCCCCGCCCGGCCCTGTAGGAGCCGCTATAGCGGCGAGAAGCCAACGGAGCGACGAAGCCGTGAGGCGCCATCCCTCGCCGCTATAGCGGCTCCTACAGTTCGCAGCGCTCGCTGAAGCGGCTCCCGCAGTCGGCTAGAATAGAGGGCTTACCCTCTGTTGCCCCCACCGCCATGACCGACCGTTCTTCCTACCGCCTGCCCGCCGAATGGGAGCCGCAGGCCGGCGTGCTCATCGCCTGGCCCCATGCCGGTACCGACTGGGCCGACCGGCTGGCCGAGGTGGAGACCACGTACGTGGCGCTGGCCGCCGCCGTGACACGCTTCGAGCCCCTGCACATCGTGGTGGCCGACGCGGCGCTACGCGAGCATGCGCGCGCCGCCATCGTGGCGACCGGTGCCGACATGTCCCGCGTGCATTTCATCGAACTCCCTTACGACGACACCTGGCTGCGCGACTCCGGCCCCATCACCCTCACGGGCCCGGACGGCGTGCTGCTCAACGACTACCGCTTCACCGGTTGGGGTGGCAAGTTCGGCGCCGACCAGGACGATGCGCTCATTGCCGGGCTGCTGCAGCGTGGCGTGCTTTCCGGCCTGCCCCACCGGCGCATCGACTGGGCGCTGGAAGGCGGCGGCATCGAAAGCGACGGGCGCGGGACGATCCTCACCACGTGGAAGTGTCTCAACCAGCGTCATCCCGACCTTTCGCGCGAAACGATGACCGATACACTGGCCGAAACGCTGCATGCCGACCGCGTGCTGTGGCTCGAACATGGCTATCTTGAAGGCGACGACACCGACGCCCATATCGATACGCTGGCGCGCTTCTCCGAGGACGGCGGCATCGTGTACCAGGCGTGCGACGACGCCAGCGATCCGCACTTCGAGGAACTGGGCCGCATGGCATCGGAACTCGCCGAACTGCGTTCGCCGGAAGGCAAGCCCTATGTGCTGCATCCGCTGCCCTGGGCCCAGCCCATCGTCGACGAAGGGCGGCGGCTCGCGGCGTCGTATGCAAACTACCTGATCGTCAACGGCGCGGTGCTCGTGCCGGCCTATGGCGACCGGGTCGACGCGCAGGCGGCACGCATCATCGGACTGGCCCACCCGGGCCGCGAAGTGGTCCAGGTGCCGTGCCGCCCGTTGATCTGGCAGAACGGCAGCCTGCATTGCATCACCATGCAGCTGCCGGCGGCAGTCGCCGCGTGATTCACCTTTGCAAGCGCGGCAGCTGCCGCGCGAGGAATGTCCGCCCATGACCCGCAAGACCCTCAAGGTCGCCCTCCTCCAGGAAACCGACCGCGGAAGCCGCGACGCCAACCTCGACGCGATCGAGGCGGGCCTGCGCGAGGCCGCGAAGGCCGGCGTCGAACTGGTGCTGCTGCAGGAACTGCACAACGGCCCGTACTTCTGCCAGCGCGAAAGCGTCGACGTGTTCGACCTCGCCGAGACCATTCCCGGCCCCGGCACCGACCGCATCGGCAAGCTGGCCGAGGAGCTGAAGCTCGTCGTGGTCGCGTCGATCTTCGAGAAGCGCGCCACCGGCCTGTACCACAACACGGCGGTGGTGTTCGATCGTTCGCGCGAAATCGCGGGCAAATACCGCAAGATGCACATCCCGGACGATCCGGGTTTCTACGAGAAGTTCTACTTCACGCCGGGCGACCTGGGCTTCGAACCGATCAGCACCTCGGTGGGCAAGCTCGGCGTGCTCGTCTGCTGGGACCAGTGGTATCCGGAAGGCGCTCGCCTGATGGCCCTGGCCGGTGCAGACCTGCTGTTCTATCCCACCGCCATCGGCTGGGATCCGGACGATTCCGACGAGGAAAAGGCACGCCAGCGTGAAGCGTGGATCACCGTGCAGCGCGGCCATGCCGTCGCGAACGGCCTGCCGCTGCTCGCGTGCAACCGCACCGGCTTCGAGGCCGATCCGTCGAACGTCGGCAGCGGCATCCAGTTCTGGGGATCCAGTTTCGTCGCCGGGCCGCAGGGCGAGTTCCTCGCCCAGGCGGGCACGGACGGCCGCGAACTGCTGATCTGCGACGTGGACATGGAACGCAGCGAGCACGTGCGGCGCATCTGGCCCTTCCTGCGCGATCGGCGTATCGATGCCTACGGCGACCTGACCAAGCGCTTCCGCGACTGACCATCCAAGGATTTCCCACCGCATGATTCCCGCCGAGAACGTCGCGCCACCCGCCGCCCTGGAAGGCCAACCCATCGAGCGCATGACGCGCGACGGCGTCGAGTACGTCATCCTCGGCACGGCCCACGTGTCACGGGCCAGCGTGCAGGCGGTGGACGCCCTGCTGGAAACGGAGTCCTTCGACGCCGTGGCCGTGGAGCTCTGCCCCAGCCGCGCACACGGCATCCGCGATCCCGAAGCCTTCAAGCAGATGGATCTGTTCCAGGTGATCAGGCAGGGCAAGGCCGGCATGGTCGCGGCCAGCCTGGTGCTCGGCTCGTTCCAGAAGCGCCTGGCCGCCCAATACGGCATCGAGCCGGGCGCCGAGATGAAAGCGGCCATGGATGGCGCCGATGCGCGCGGCGTTCCGGTATGGCTGGTGGACCGCGAAGTGGGCACCACGCTCAAGCGGGCCTGGCGCAGCGTGGGCTTCTTCCAGCGCTTCGGCCTCCTGGCGGGCATGCTCGGCAGCGTGTTCGAGCGCGAGGACATCGCCGAGGAAGACATCGAGAAGCTGAAGCAGTCCGATCTTCTGGAAAGCGCCTTCAGCGAATTCGCCGCCGGTTCCGCGCCGCTGTACCGCGCGCTGATTTCGGAGCGCGACGAATTCATGGCCGCGAAGCTGCGAGAGAACGCGGCGGCCATGGACGCCTCGGCACCGAGCCGCAAGGTGCTCGTCGTGATCGGCGCGGGCCACCTGAAGGGCATGACCGCACAACTGGCGGAGCAGCATGGCGACGCGCGCGCCCTCGCCGACGATCTCGCCGTCACGCCTCCCGCAGCGAAGTGGCCGAAATATCTTGCGGTCGGCGTGGTGCTGGCGATCTTCGCCGCCATCGGCTTCGCGTTCTATCGCAATCCCACCCTCGGCGCCGATGCCTTGAAGAACTGGATCCTGCTCACCGGTGGGCTCTCGGCGCTGGGGGCACTGATCGCGGGTGCGCATCCGCTGTCCGTCGTGGCCGCCTTCGTGGCGGCGCCGTTGAAACCGTTCCGGCCGGGCATTCCCTCCGGTGCCGTCAGCGCCATGGCCGAGGCGTGGGTGCGCAAGCCGCGCGTGCTGGACTTCGAGCGCTTGCGCGACGACATCACCCACTGGACCGGCTGGTGGAAGAATCGCGTCGCGCGCACCCTGCTCAATTTCTTCCTCGTCAGCATCGGCACGATTGCGGGCGAGTACATCGCCGGCATCCATATCATCCGCAGCCTCTTCTGAGGCCGAGTTGTCCCCCGTCGCGGCTGGCCTCTATACTTCCGGGGCTGTTCAACCCCGGCCCCGCCCGGCACCCAGGGAACTCTTAATGAAGCGTCTGCAACTGGTTGGTCTGATTGCTGTAGCTCTGTGCGCCGCGTCCGCAGTGCATGCCGAAGGCGACAAAGCCAAGGGACGGGAACTCGTCTACACCTGCAACGGCTGCCACGGCGTGGACGGCTACTCGAACGCTTACCCCGAGTACCACGTGCCGCACATTGCCGGGCAGAACGAGCTGTACATCGTCAACGCGCTGAAGGCCTACCAGAAGGGCGACCGCAAGCATCCGACGATGGGCGCCCAGGCGCAGAGCCTGTCCGACCAGGAAATCGCGGATATCGCCGCCTACCTTTCCAGCATCGCCAAGTAAGCCGCCGAGGACGAACGATGACCCGTGGGTTTTCCCTGATTGCCATCGGCGCGCTCCTCGCGCTGACCGCCACCCAGACATTCGCCGCCAGCGATCCGGCGCGCGGCAAGAGCAAGATCGCCACCTGCGTGGCCTGCCATGGCACGGACGGCAACTCCGTCGATCCGCAGTACCCCCGTCTTGCGGGCCAGTACGCCGACTACCTGGCGCAGGCGCTGCACGAGTACAAGAACGGCGAGCGCAACAACCCGATCATGAAGGGCTTCGCGGCCACCCTGTCGGATCAGGACATCGAGGACATCTCGGCGTACTTCTCCACGATGCCGACGAAGCTGCAGGGCCTCGAAGGCCATATCCAGGGCGAGTAAGCGCCTGTTCGATGGTGGGAGCCGGCTACGCCGGCGATCCGGCGGCAGCCGGCAAGCTTGGCGCGAGCTCCCATCGCCGCTGAAGCGGCTCCTACACAGAGCAGATCAGTCAATCAACCCGCCCTGGCGAAATAGGGCTTCTCGCCGGTTTCGTGATCCGTGGCGTCGCGAACTTCGGTGATCTCGGGAATGCGTTCGCGCAAGGTCTTTTCCACGCCGTTCTTCAGCGTGACGTCGACCATGCCGCAGCCGTGGCAACCGCCGCCGAAACGCAGCACCACGACGCCTTCGGAGGTGACTTCCACCAGCGAGATGCGCCCACCGTGCGATGCGATCTGCGGCGCGATCTCCGACTCAAGCACGAACTGCACGCGTTCCACGAGACCCGCGCCTTCGCCCGGAGCGTCGCCCTTGATGCGCGGCGCGCGAATGTTCAACTGGCTGCCGGTGGGCGTGGTTTCGTAGTCGATGTTCGCCGGATCGAGCCAGCGCATGCTCTCCGTGTCGACGTACAGGTTGAAACCTGCGCACTCCACGGTCCATTCGTCGCCCTGCAGTTCCGACGTGGCGCAGAACTCCAGCTCGCACTGGGCCGACGGCGTACCCGCGGCAACCACACGGAGGCGGATGCCGAGGCCATCTTCGCCCTGTTGCGCCAGGAGGCGCAGGAAATGCGCCTGCGCGCGTTCCGAGATATCGATCATGACGGCTCCGAAGGAGGGTCCGGCCTGGGGACGCCGGAAACAGCACCATTTTAGTACGCTTTCGAGGTGGACGCCGACTTTTGACAATTCAACCGGCGGCACGCCAACCTTCGCGCTTTCCCGGACGGAATCGCCATCATGCCCCTCTCCCCTCTCGCCACCCAGCATTGCCAGCCACGCAAGGGTGCGGAACACGCGCTGGATCGCGCCAGCATCGACGGGCACCTCGCCACGCTGCCGGGTTGGGCCTTGAGCGCGGACGGCAAGGCCATCGTGAAGGATTTCCGTTTTCCCGACTTCCACCACACGCTGGGCTTCATCAACGCCGTGGGCCTCATGGCGAACCAGGAAGACCACCACCCCGACCTTGAGGCCGGCTATGGCCATTGTCAGGTGCTGTGGTCGACCCACGATGTCGGCGGTCTCTCGCTGAACGACTTCATCTGCGCCGCACGCGTCGAGGCCCTGCTGGATCGCTGACGTGCGCCCCGGGGCCATCCGCTGGCTGGCAGCCGGCTTCCTGGCCCTGGCCCTGCTGGGGGCGATGCCTTACCTGGCAGCCGCCGTGGTCCGCGCGGCCATCGCATCGGAAAGCGCGGCGGAACGCGTCCGCTTCGCGGCGGGCGATTCGCCATGGTCGTGGCGTTTCCGACAGCCGGACGACGTCGTAGCCGGTCGCGCCTTCGGCGGTGGAGCGCTCGAGGCCGGCCAATCCGGGCTCACCTTCAAGGCCGATCGGTCAGGCACGGTGGAGCTGGGCTTGCCACTTTCCCGCCCCGTGGACCTGACCCGGCTCGACACCTTGTACTGGCACGCGCGTGCCTCGGCCACCGGCGACTACGGCATCGCCGTCCGCGAGGCGCTGGACGGGCCCCTTGTGCAGGCGAGCCTTGGCACCCTCCCACCGGACCGACTTTCGCTGCCGATCGCGCTACGTAGGCTGGCCTGGACCGATGCCGCCGGGCGGCAGACACCGCCTCCGGCACGGGCGGCGATGCTGCGCCTGCAAGTGAACCTTACTCCGGGCGCCACGCTTCTCCTGGACCGGGCCGCCCTCCTTCCCGGCACGGGGAGCATCGCGCCGCGCACCGTCGAGCTTCCGGCGGGCCTGTCGGCAGAAGGACTGCTGACCTGGCGAGATCGGCAGTACGACAGGGACCCACTGGTAACGTTCGGCCACGCGACCGCCCCTGTCCCGCGAGCGACATGGACGGCGTGGCTGCCTCCCATCGCCTATCTTGTGCTGCTTGCCGCCTGGGTGTATCGGCGGACGTTCGCGGCTGGCCGCCACGCCACTGCCGCCCCGTCGCGGCCGCCGCAGAAGGCGGGACCCGGGCCCGTTCGCTCCACCTCGACCACCGATGTCATCGACGCGGCGCTCGTGCTGCTGGGCCCGCTCTGGTTCATCGCCGGCCTGGGCCTGTCGATGCGTCCTGAGCCCGCCGGCGCGGCGATGTTCGCGGCAGGCATCGTCTATGCGGCATACCTCGCCATCCGACGCCTACCGCCCCGCTGGCATGGGCTCGGCGATTGGCGCCAGGCCGGCTGGCCGTTGCTCGCCATTCCCGCGGCACTCGCCCTGGTCGCTGTGTTCGGACATGCGCCGGTCTGGCCTCCGATCGGTCGCGTCGCGATCTATCTTGGCTGGGCCCTGTTCCAACAGTGGCTGGTGCTGGCGACAGCTGGCGCGCTCCTGGCGAGAGCGCTGCCCCGCCCCTGGGCCGTGCTGCTGACGGCACTGGCCTTCGCCCTTCTGCACACCCCGAACGGCCTGCTGATGCAGTTGTGTTTCGTTGCCGAACTGGGTTGGGCGTGGTGGTATTTCCATCGCCGCGCGCTGCTGCCGGTGGCGATCGCGCACGCGGCCAGCGCGGTGGTGTTGCAAGCCGGGCTGGCCGGCGGCCTGCTCAGGTCCCTCGAGGTCAGCGCCCGATTCCTTCAATAGGCGCCGAAACTCGCGTGACGCCGGGCACCCGCGGCGAACGCCCGTTCCCGCGGCCCCACGGGACGCGATCCAGCGCCTAACTGCGGAGATTGTCGAGGAAAGCCTTCAGATCGTCGGGCAACGGAGCGGAAAAATCGTAGTTCTTGCCGCCGAGGTCGAAGCTCATCCTCGAAGCGTGCAGGAACATGCGCTTCAAACCCTTGGCGCGGAAGCGCTTGTTGGCTTCCTCGTCGCCGTATTTCGGGTCGCCGGCGAGTGGATGGCCGATGTATTGGGCATGCACGCGGATCTGGTGGGTGCGGCCCGTACCCAGGGTGGCCTGCATGAGACGCGAGCCCGGGTACTGCTCCAGTTCCTGGAAAAAGGTGAGCGACGGCTTGCCGGCGTCGTCCACACGGACCATGCGTTCGCCGCCATGGAGAACGGACTTCAGGAGCGGCGCATTGACGTCGAACTTCGCCTTGCGCGGCGTTCCCGTCATCAGGCAGAGGTACTGCTTGATGACCGCATTGTCGCGGATGAGCGCCTGGAGCCCCGTGAGCCCCGGACGGGACCGGGCCAGGACGAGCACCCCGCTGGTGTCGCGGTCGAGGCGGTGGACCAGTTCCAGGTGCTCGTTGGGACGGGCGGCACGCAGGAGCTCGATGGCGCCGTGGCTCACCCCGCTTCCCCCGTGGGCGGCGATGCCCACCGGCTTGTCGATGACCAGGAAATGCTTGTCCTCGAAAATGACCGAGTCGGCCACGGCCTTCACCATGCCCGAAGGCGCCACGCCTTCCTCGCGCTCGGCTACGCGGACGGGCGGGATGCGCAGCATGTCGCCCAGCGCCAGGCGGGTTTCCGGCTTGGCGCGCTTGCCGTTGATGCGTACCTGGCCCGTTCTCAGCAGGCGATAGACCAGGCTGCGCGGCACCCCCTTGAGCAGGGTGATCAGCGCGTTGTCCACCCGCTGGCCGTCCCGCTCGGGACCGATTTCGACCTGGCGCACACCTTGGCCGCCGTCGAGGGAAGTTGCCGTCTGCATTGATAAAACTCGAAATTGATAGGATACTCGGCGGGCGCCAGGCTCCGCTGAAGACTCATCTCTCGCGGGGTGCCGGTGCCGCCGCGTAGGGCGAGTGTGACGCCGTTCCGGCCGAGGGGTCGGAAGGCGAGAACACCCCACATCGTAGCGGTTCGGGTTGCGGTTGTCCGGCTAATCCGTAGGGACGCGGACCGGTTGCAAGGCGCTTATTCACGAATCACGCCGGGTCCAGGTATCGGTCCCGGATCCCATGCCGCTTGAAGCCTCACCGCTGCGGCGCGATCCCCGGCAGGCCGCCACATGGGCGCCACCGCGGCGCGCGGCCGCGCGGCAAGGCCGAGGAACCTACAATGAAGCGTATGTTGATCAACGCGACTCAGCGCGAAGAGTTGCGTGTGGCCATCGTCGATGGCCAGAACCTTTACGACCTCGACATCGAAATCCCGTCCCGGGAACAGAAAAAGGCCAATATCTACAAAGGCCGCATCACCCGCGTCGAACCCTCCCTCGAAGCCTGTTTCGTCGACTATGGCGCCGAGCGCCATGGCTTCCTTCCGTTGAAGGAAGTGGCCCGCGAATACTTCAATCCGAACGCGGAAGGTAAGTCGAACATCCGCGAGCTCCTCAAGGAAGGCCAGGAAATCATCGTCCAGGTCGAGAAGGAAGAACGCGGCAACAAGGGCGCCGCCCTCACCACCTTCATCAGCCTGGCCGGGCGCTACATGGTGCTGATGCCGAATAACCCCCGCGCGGGCGGCGTCTCCCGCCGCATCGAGGGCGAGGACCGGCAGGCGCTGAAGGAAGCCATGGAGCACCTCTCGGTGCCGGACGAGATGGGCCTCATCGTGCGCACCGCCGGCATGGGGCGCGACGCCGAGGAACTCCAATGGGACCTCGACTACCTCCTGCAGCTGTGGAAGTCGATCTCGGCCGCCGCGAACTCGCAGAAGGCGCCGTTCCTGATCTACCAGGAATCCAAGCTGTTCATCCGCGCCCTGCGCGACTACCTGCGCAACGACATCGGCGAGATCCTGATCGACGAGGAATCGCTGTTCAACGACGCTCGCGACTTCGTGCAGCAGGTAATGCCGAACAACCTGCGCAAGCTCAAGCTGTACCAGGACCCGACCCCGCTCTTCTCGCGCTACCAGATCGAAACCCAGATCGAGAGCATCTTCGAGCGCAACGTGCGCCTGCCCTCGGGTGGCTCGATCGTCATCGACCAGACGGAAGCCCTCACCGCCATCGACATCAACTCGTCGAAGGCCACGAAGGGCAGCGACATCGAGGAAACGGCGTTCAACACCAACCTCGAGGCCGCCACCGAGATCGCCCGCCAGCTGCGCATCCGCGACGCCGGCGGTCTCATCGTCATCGACTTCATCGACATGGACAGCCCGCGCCACCAGCGGGAGGTGGAAGAACGCCTCAAGGACGCCCTCAAGGCCGACCGCGCCCGCGTCCAGATCGGGCGCATCTCGCGCTTCGGCCTCCTCGAAATGTCGCGCCAGCGCCTGCGTCCCAGCCTCGGCGAGGCCACGCAGATCGTCTGCCCGCGTTGCGAGGGCCACGGCCATATCCGCAGCGTGGAATCCCTGGCGCTCTCCACCCTGCGCCTGATCGAAGAACATGCCATGAAGGAAAACACCGGGCAGGTCCTGGTGCAGGCACCGTCTTCGGTGGCCAACTTCATGCTCAACGAGAAGCGCGCCAGCATCGTCGAGATCGAACTCCGCCACAGCGTGCACGTGGTGGTGGTGGCCGACGAGAAGCTGGAAACGCCGCACCTCGAGATCACCCGTATCCGCGAGGCGGACATGGGCGAACACAGCAAGCCCAGCTACGAACGCACTACCCCCACCGTGGCCACGGCGCTGCCGAAGATGGGCCAGGCCCTGGGCAGCGGCGAGCAGCCGCTGGTCACGGGCGTCGTGCCGTCCACGCCGGCTCCGCTTCGCGACGACGAGGTCGAAGCTCCCAGCGTGCCGACTCCCGCCGCGAAGCAGGCCGCTCCGGCCGCTCCCGCGGGCGGGTTCTTCTCCCGTCTCTTCGGCAGCCTGTTCGGCGGCGGCACCCAGCCGGCACCGGCAACGCAGCCGGCCGCACAGGCTCGGCGCGACGATGCCCGTCAGGGTGGTCGCAGCGACCGCACCGGCGGCCGTCGCGACGAGCGTCGCGGTAACGAAGGCCGCGGCAAGGGTGGCGAACAGCGCGGCCAGCGCAAGGACAACGCCCAGCAGCAGGGCCGCGGCCAGCAACAAGCCAAGGGCAACAAGCCGGGCCGCGGCGACCAGCCGCAGGCTCGCCAGGGCGAAGAGAAGCAAGCACGCCAGAAGGATGCCCAGCAGCAGGGGCGGCAGGGCCGTCAGGACCAGGCCGCGCCGGGCGAGAACCGTCGCCAGCCGCGTGCTGAACGCCAGCCGCAGGGCGAGAAGGCCGAAAAGGCCGTAGCTACCGCGGCCGCCGTTCAGGCTCCAGCCGCCGTCCAGCCGCCGGCACAGCGTGCCCCAGCGGCCGAAAAGGCCGTCGTCCCCGCCGGCAAGATCGACGAAAAGCCCATGCAGGCTCTCGCCGAAGCGCCGACGAGCGACATCGAGGCGACCATCGCTGCCGACGCCGGCATTCCGGGGGGTGCCGAGGCTGGCAAGGAAACCGAAGGCGGACAGCGCCGTCGCCGCGGCCGCCGCGGTGGCCGTCGCCGCCGTCGCCAGGAAGACGGCACGCAGGCCGGCGCCATCGAAGGTGTGAACAACGCCGACGACCTGGATGACGAGGATGGCGACGACGAGCCGCAGACCGCGACGGGCCGTGTCAGCTCGAGCGTGCCGCCGGTCCTCGACACCGCCGCCGCCGCGCGGAACACCTTCGCGGTCGAAGCCACCGGCAGCACAGCCGCCCATCTGGCCGAACCGGCCGATGACGAAGCCGTCCCGTCCGCGCTGACCCTGCCCACCCTGCCGAAACTGCCACCCATCCCAGGCTTCACGGCCGTGTCGGAGCCGGCTGCGCACGTTGCCGACGCCGCCACACCGGCGGATTCGGCGGCGACGCGCACCACCGAGCGTCGCCAGACCGAATCGGACGCTCCTCTGAAGACCGCTCCGGTGACTGGCTCCGCGCCGGTTCCCGCCGCGGCACCGATGAAGCCCGAACAGCCGGCCGTGGACGACATCATAGCGGCCGCGCCGCCCGTTGCCGGCGTCGGCCTGGATGCTCCCGCACGCGGATTCCTCCCGGACGACGCCATTCCGACTCAAACGGTTGCATCGACCCCGGAGTCGGTCCCGGCGCCCGTTACCAGCCCAGTCGTGGCCGAAACTCCGGCTCCTGCACCAGCCTCGGCTCCTGCCCCGGCTCCGGTGCCGCCTCCCGCCGCTACCCCGGCTGCTGCCATCGACACGGCAAGCGATGCGACGGCGCCGGCCGATGACGACGAGGACGCAAGCGTGCCGACCGCCCAAACCACCCCGAAGTCGCCCGAGGCGTCGAACGTCTCGCCCGTGTCGCATCCGGCGCCGGCACCCAAGCCGGGCTGGACGCCGCCGGCGCAGGGCGATCTGCTTACCCGTCCGCGGCAAGAGCCACACGGCGAGCAGTGATCCGAAACGAAAAACGCCGGGCTAAGCCCGGCGTTTTTTTATGGCTAACGGAAAGGTGTCAGCTCCCGACCTGGTGGTTGTGCGTGTCGAGAAGCCCATGCACGGTCATCAAGTGGGCCAGACCCACCACATGTTCGACGTGCAGCTTCTCCATGAGGCGCTGCTTGTAGGTCGAAACCGTTTTCGGGCTCAGGTTCAAACGTTCGCCGATCGAGGTGAGCGGCATACCCCTGACGAGCATCATCGACACCTCCATCTCGCGGGTGGACAGCGTGTCGAACGGTGAATCCGAGCCGTCCAACGTGGCGAGTGCCAACTGTTGCGCCACAGTGGGCGCGAGGTACCGGCGCCCCGACGCGACCTGCCGCACCGCGCTGAGCAGTTCGTCCGACGAGCAGCCCTTGGTGAGGTAACCGAGCGCGCCGGCGTCCAGCAGCCGCTTCGGAAAGCGGGCGTCGTCGACCACCGTAAGGATGACGACGTTCGTGCGCAATTTGGCGCGGATGATGCGCTCGGTAAGCTCCACGCCGCTCATGCCGGGCATGTGGACATCGACCAGCGCGATGTCGGGTGAATGCGAACGGATGAGCCGCAGGCCCTCCTCCGCCGAACTTGCCTCCCCCCTGATCCGAAGATCGGCCTGCTGCTGCAGGATCATCCGAAATCCGGTCCTGACCAATTCATGGTCGTCGACCAAAACAACGTTAATCATCTAGAGCCCTCCCTGGGCCGACTGTTCTAGGCGCCGGACTGAATCCGGACGCCGCCTGCGAATGCATACAATGCCAGATGTGCAGGCGAGACAACCAGCGTGACGGTATGATCGTAACTTGGCCCCGCTTTATGTAGCGGTATCGCCACGCCGCGCGACGTGACACGACCTGATGATCGTGTCATCGTTCGCCGCAGCAACGCGTAGGCATTCGCCAGGGCCTGCGGCCGGACTGCGCGCGCAGCCCTCGGTCAATTACGCACACCGGAACCACGGTCGCCAACGGCCACCGAAGCTCCAAGGACCACGCAAGGACATTCATCCATGGACGACCATACCTACCTTCTCGGGAAGCTGGCGGCGCTGGAATCGGCCCTCGAAGCGGCCATTTCCACCCATCCCGAGCCCGCCGCACTCGTCGCCGCCCTGTCGCGGGCCATGTCCAGCTACACGCCCGACGAATGGCCGAGCGACGTCCGCTCGTTCGCGGAGGGATGGATGACGGTGGTCACGCCGCTCCTGACCGAGCAGGCGAGCGATACTGACTCCCCGGTTCGTGTCGGCCTTCCTGTCCGTTCCGTCGTCGCCCCCGTGCGCAAGGACACCACGCACTGACGCGACGAATCGCTCACGGACCACGCACATCGTCGTGAGCCGCGGCAGGCCATGGTGGACCCTCCACGAGACGGAGAGCCCGACATGGCCAATGAGAAAAATCGCCCACCGCAGCAGCCGGGCCAGGATGTGCCGCCCAAGGACCGGCGTGGTCCTACGGAACAGCCGCCGACCGATGCCAGCGGCGACCCCGTGGACGATACCGGCGAGGACAATCACCAGAAGAAGTGATCGCTACCTCGGCGCGTCCAGTTCGTCAGCATCGACGACATCCGCGCGAACCCGGCGCGCCGCCCGTGCGGCGGCGCGTTTTCGGAGAAGGATGATGCCGGTGAGGATGAGAATGGCCGGACCCCAGCGCCCTCCCGTTGCCTTGGCGAGCAACTTGCCCGCCGCAAGCGCGCCGATGGTGCTGGTGTGCGAACCGGATGCGACCGTAGCCATGACCGTACTCCCCACATAATCGCCTTGCGATGCGAAGAGCGTCGCCGCCTCCGCATTGGGGCGGCGTGAAGTCCTCAGCTAGATCGTCTCCACAGATGCATCCGCTAGCGCGGGCAGCCATCCACCGAAGCACCGAGCCACGCAGGCTTCACCGATGGCGCGACGACGATGCGGTCCAGGTCCGGCGCAGGTGAATCCTGATTGCCCAGTGCGATGGTGTTCGTGCCCGCCTTGAGCGAAACCTCCAGCACCTTCGCCACCGGGTCGTCGAAACTGCTTCCGTCCAGGTCCAGCTTGCGCGGCGCTCCGCCGTTGATTGCGAGGTAAAGCGCACGTGGGCCGCTGGTGGCGTAGTCGATCTCCAGTTGATAGACGCCCGCCACCGGTACACGTACCGATGGAAAGGTGACGCTGTTGGCGGCGCCGCCGCCAACGTTGCCTGCCTTCGCGAGGCCGGAGTAGTAATTGCTGAAACCGGATGTGACGTTGCCACCGAGCATCGCGGCCTCGGCTTCGTAGGTCATCGCAGCCGGAAGCGCTGCGTCGCCACGACCGTGCACCACGATGCGATCGAGATCCGGTGGATAGCTCACCGCATTGCCAAAGCGGATGCGATTGAGCCCCCGGTGCAGGCATACGGGCAGGTTGCTGCTGGATGGCAGTTGGAAGCTCCCGCCTCCGCTGTTGAACGTACGCAGCGGCCCATCGTTGATCTGGTACAGATAGGAGCGCAGCCCCAACGTGAGCGAATCGACCTGCATGAAATAGACGCCGTCCCGCGGTGCAAATACGTGGTCGAAAGTCACCGCATTGTCGGCACCGAGCCCGAGGCCACCTACCTTGAGGCCATCCGAGCAACCGACGCACGACGCCACCGTGGCACTCCCGGACAGGGAGGCCTGCTCCGCCTCATACCCGCTGCTGGGAGAAGCCGGCACCGTGCCGGGCAGTGTTTCAACCAGGAGCAGCTGCGTACCGTGGCCGGGGAGTTCCGTCCGATACGCGCCGAGCGATGGCCCCAACTCGCGATGACGCCACAGATCGCGCAGGCGGCTGGCACCGTGGACACCCAGCACATGCCACGGCAACTCGACGACGGCACGCGTCGCATTCATGTTGAACATCGCGACGTAGAAGCGACCGCCGCCGAGATCGCTTACCCATACGGGCAAGTCGCCACCCACGCGCTGCGTCGCGGGCTTGCCGGACTGGTCGACCGCGATCACTTCATCATTCCCGGCAAGCTGTTTACCGGTTTCGTCGAGGCGGGTGAGGTCGCCCCCGAGGTAGAGCGGTGCGTTCGCCATCGCCCACAGCGTGACCGCCGAGCGCTTTTCATCGACGCTCAAGCCATCGCCCTCCCCGTCGCCGATGTCCAGCGTATCGAGGTCGTTCCATCCTTTCGTCGGGCCTGCCGCATCCTGCCAGGACGGCAGGTCGCGAAAGCGCTTTTCGATGCGCGGCCAGTTGGTGAGGGTGGCGCAGCGGCTTTCGCATTCGACGTCGTCATCGATACGACGCGCGTTCGAATAAGCCTGCCATACGTTCAGGTAGTCCTTGTCCACGGCCCACGACACGGTCAACCAGATCGGCTTGCCGGTACGTGCAATGGCCTTGGACCAGGCCGCCACATCGTCGCGATTGTCGATGTGCAAGTCGTCGCTATAGGAGCCGGGCGTGACACCGTCGAGCTTGATGAAGTCCACGCCCCACGACGCGAACAAGGCCACGACGGAATCGATGTATTCCTGCGCACCGGGTTTGCCGAAGTCGATCTTGTAATGGTAAGGCGACTCGCCGGGCCCGCCGAACGCATTGCCTGCGCGATGCGGCACCGCAAGGATGTCCTGGATATGCAGCGCCGTGCCGAGAATGGGCGAATTGGCTTGCACCGCGGGCTCTTCCACACCGGGTATCCAGTAGATCCCTGCCTTCTGTCCATTGTCGTGGATGTGGTCGATCAGTGCCTTGATGTCGGGAAACGTGGTGGGATCGGGCGTCGGGCGTCCATTGGCATCGAAGCCACCCTGCCAACCGGAATCGAGGTTGATGTAGGTATACCCATGCCCCTGAAGACCGGACGCCGCCAATGCATCGGACTGCTTGCGCATGTTCTCCTGGGTGAGGAAGCCAGGATCGATCGTCTGCTGGCTGAAACTGCTCCAGCCCAGATACGGCGCATGACCGGCGCCATTCACCTGTGCCATGCCGGTGGAGGCAAGGAGCGTCAACCCGCAGGCCAGGGCCAGACGCGAGCGAGAGAGAAAGTCATGGCGAACGTTCATGGCGCGACTCCGAAGGTTGGGGCGTCCGATGGCGAACGCCGATCGATGGACCCGTGGAAACGAAGGCATGCGCGTGCCCCCAGGGGGCACGATTCGTCAGTGAGCGTTGGTGCGCTCGAAGATCAATCCAGCGGCTTGCAGGTCGCCCTTCATCACGAGGTCGATGCCCCGCTGCATCCAATAGGCACCACTGGCCACGTCGGGTGTTCCGGGCTCTACCGCGCCATGGATGACGCGATAGCGGTAGCGCGCTTTCCCATCGAGGCCGCGCAAGCGCAAGCTCGGGAACGGGCGCGCTTCCTCACCTTGCCGCTGGAAAGCAAAAAGCACGGCCTGCGTGCCGTCGCTGGCGACCGATTCGGTGGCGGACCAGGGTGCGCGGTCCTGCGGCGACAACAGGCGGTAAAGTGCACCGCGCTGCACCGTGGCGCGAATCGTCTTGTACGCGGCAATGTAACTGCGCGCGGTCGCCTCTTCCGCGGGCGACCATTCCAGCAGGTTCGCACCGATGCCCAAGCCGCCCTGCATGGCGGAAAGGAAACGGAAATCGAGCGAGCTGCTGCGTGCATTCACCCAGTTGGGCGAGCCCGTCACCCAGGCCATCATCGTGGCGGGCGCATAAGCCTGGGAGAAACCATCCTGGATGGAAAGCCTGTCCGACGGATCGGTATTGTCCGACGGCCACACTTCGTCGGTAAGCGCCATGATGCCGAGGTCGACACGCGCGCCGCCACCGGAGCACGATTCGATTTCGACACCCGGATGGCGCGCACGCAATTCGCGCAAAATGTCGTAGAGATTGTGCACGTACGCGACGTACACCTTCTGCTGTTCATCCGGCGACATCTGCGGCCAGCCCGGTTCCGACCAGTTGCGGTTGTAGTCCCATTTCAGGAACTGGATATCGTTGTCGCGAAGCAAACCGTCCAACACGGCCAGCACGTGCGCCTTCGCGTCTTCGCGAGCGAGATTCAGCACGAGCTGATGGCGGCCTTCGCTGCGCTGCCGTCCGGGGAAGTTGAGCACCCAGTCGGGATGGGCACGATAGAGATCGCTGTCCGGATTCACCATCTCCGGTTCCACCCAAAGGCCGAAGCTCATGCCCAGGCCATGCACCTTATCGATCAGCGGCTTGAGTCCGTTCGGAAACTTGCGCCGGTTCACCACCCAGTCGCCCAGGCCGGCATGATCGTTGTCGCGCGCACCGAACCAGCCGTCGTCGACCACGAAACGCTCGACGCCGAGCGCGGCGGCCTTCTCGGCCAGACGTTCCTGCCCTGCCTCGTCGACCTTGAATTCGGTGGCTTCCCACGAGTTGTAAAGCACCGGCCGAAGCTTGGCGGCGGCGCCGCCAGGCAGCACGCGATCCCGTTCGAAGCGATGCAGCAGACGAGAGGCCGTGCCGATGCCCTGCCCCGTGTATCCCGCGTAGAAAACCGGGGTATCCAGCGCTTGTCCCGGCGTCAGGCGGTAGGCGAAGTCGAACGGGTTGTACCCGCCCGTCACGCGAACCTGGCCGAGGATATCCTCGTCGACCTGGATGCGCCAGTTGCCGCTCCATGCCAGGGCACCGAACCAGACATCGCCGTGTTCCTCGTTCCAGTCGCCGCCTCGTCCGATCGCAAACCATGGATTGTTCTCGTCGCCGGTACTGCCACGGCGACTTTCCAGGACGGTGGCTCCGGGAGTGATGGCCCGGGTCTGCAGGTGCCATTCACCAGCCCACGTTCCCGTGAGGTAGCGAAGGGAATAATCGCCACGCGGGAGGTTCCATGTGGCGGCCGCGGCGGCGTCGATCGTCAGGGGTTGTTTCCCCGTGTTCTCGATGTGGGCCGAACGTCCGACGATGCCGGTAGACACGTCCGTCGTGTAGCGAAGGTCGACCGTGACGCCGGCCTGCGCATCACGCAGGCGAATCGAGAGCGCGTTCCTGTCGATGCGATAGCTGTCGTAACGCAGTACCACGTCGCGATTGCCATCGGCCAGGCGCAGCTTCAAGGCCGGGGTGGCGGTCATCGCACCGCCCCAGCCGGCATACTCCTGCAGTGTAAGGCTGCCGGCGGGATCGAACGAGGAACGCTCGCGTGCGGGAACCGCTGGCCCTACCGGATCGTCAGGCGCAAGCCGAGCGCCCCAGTACAACGTCTGCAGGAAGCCGTCGGCATTGACACCCATGGCATAGGTGACATCGCCCGCATCGAAGCGGAAAACACGATGTTCGGCATCGTAGCGAGGCGCCGCATCCTCGGTGCGCGCGGCTACCGTGGTAGCGAGCGAAGCCGCAACGAGGACAATGGACAAACGGACGATCGGTGACGGACGATTCACTGCGGGCTCTTCCTCGTGTTCGCTACGACATGTCAGGCATGGAGGGTCTCTACCCGGAAAGCAAACGACCGCTCGAGGCTCGCTCCGGGCGCGAGGTCCGTCATGCCATTCGCGATCGGGCCACCGGGAAGGTGCACGGCATTGATCGGATGATCGACGGGCTCGAAACAAAAAAAATCGCCGCCAGACGGGACATACAGCACGTAGGTGTCGAGGTCGGCCTCGATGCCCAGCCGCAATCCCACGCGCGGCCACTCGATCGCCGCTTCGCCCGTCCAGCCCTGGAAGGCATGATTGAGACCGTCGGCGGGCAATGCGCGCAGCCGGTCGAAATGCCAGGCCTCGGGCGGTGTGGTGCGTTCCACCGGCATCGGGCTCGTCCCATCGTTGTGCCAGACCGACGTCGACGGGGCGTACAGCTTCGCCCCGCCGTGCAGCGGAAAAAAGGGATGCAATCCGAGCCCGAATGGCAGCGAGTCATGCCCGACATTCGTTATGCGCAGGCGCACGCGCAACGCATCGCCATCCAGGCGGTAACCAAGCAGGGCCCGGTAGGCGTAGCCCTCCGGCGAAGATTCTTCCATCGTCAGCACCAGGACCTGCGCTTCATGATTGGCGACCGTCCATTCGCGCTGCCAGCCATGACCGTGGATCGGCCAGGCATCGTCGGCGCGGTTACGCTCGAGCACGATGCGTCTTCCCCCGTAAAAAAAACCGCCGTGGGCAACGCGGTTGCTCCACGGCAGCAGGGGGTAACACGCGAGACGGTTCGGATCGTTCGCTCCATCCGGCGTCCATGGCCGCATCAGCGGCACGCCAGCGCCCTTCCCGATCCAGTCGAAAGCCGCGATGCCGCCGCCAAGTCGTGGCAGCACACGAAGACTCAGCCGGTCGTTCCGGATCTGCAGCGGTACGGTTTCGGTCATGCGGTCAGGGCGAGCCGCGCAAGCCAACGAGGAGCGTGCGGCCTTGGGTCTGCGCACGCTTCAGCCGGCCGTCGTACCGACGCGACCGTCGACCATGCCGACAAGGCAACTACTTTCCGTTGCATCCGCCTCCCCTCTTTGGACGCGTCGATCCAGCCCCGGACGCCGATGAGGGCAATTGTAGTATTTTATGATTATACGGCTGCAAGCTGCGGCGCAGCATTCGCTACCGACAGCAGGATTTCGCCTCAGGCGGATTTGGCCCGGCGGCCACGGCCGGCGATGTTCCTGCGCGACGCGGCGACCATCTTCCACATCGCTTGCCGCGCCACCTCCGGCTGTCGCCTGCGCACGGCCTCGTACACTTTTTCGTGGTGCGGCAACGCGGCCTTGAAGTTGGCCGAGTTTCGCGCGGAAAGCAGGAAAAACGCGCCCAGGGCTGTTTCGATAACCGAGAACAGCGAGGCCATCAATTCGTTGTTCGTGGCCCGCAGGAGCGTTTCGTGGAACGCGAGGTCGGCCTCTGCCCAGTCGTCGAGATCCGTCGCAGCCGACATGGCGTCATAGGCCTGCCTGAGCTCGGTGAGTTGCTCGGGCGTTCGCCGCATGGCGGCGGCGGCAGCGGCGGCGGGCTCGATGAACTCACGCATCTCCACCAGCTTCTCGACGAAGCTTTCGGTAGGCATGAGGGCGCAGCGCCACGCGAGGACATCCGCGTCGAGCTGGTTCCAATGCACGGCCTCGCGCACGCGCGCTCCCGTGCGCTGACGGGACTCGATCAACCCCTTGGCAACGAGCACCTTCATGGCTTCGCGCAAAGCCGTGCGACTTACCTGCATCTGTTCCGCGAGCACTTCCTCCCGGGGCAGGCCTTCACCCGGCGCCAGCTTACCGCTGACGATGAGTTGCCCCAGTTCCCGGACCACTTGGCTGTGCAGGTTACCCGCGGCCACAGGCTTCACGATGGTGTCGCTCCCTAGGGTGAACGCATTGCGCGATCGCGCGCGGCCACGCTACACAGCCGCACCCTGGGCGTCAATCGACGGTGCCCTATACCGGGGGCGTAGCCGCCCAGCGCGCTGCCGGACCGGCTAAAGATTCGCGTGCTCCTGCCGATGACGTGCCTACTCAGGCTGGAGCGGAACGATGAACCGAATTGCCACTGCGGCTTTCCCCCTGCTCGCCTGCCTGGCCGCCGGCTGTTCGCAGGAATCGTGGCGCCTCGTCAGCGGTGAAAAGGGCGATGCGGCGGAAATTCGCATCAGTGGCGACGAGGGCGAAGCAAACTGGTCGTGGGGGCCGGACAACTTCACGGTGGAGGTCACCGTCGTGAAGAGCAATCTTGCCGCCTCGGGCGCATCCAAACGTGCCGAACTCACCCTCGCGCTGGCCGACGGCAGCCATCTGGAGTTCGCTGGCCCGCGTGGTGCACTCATCTGTCAGCGCGGTTGCGACAGCCTGCATTTGCCGAGTGCGTGGGTCGCTCGTAGCGATTGATTCCCGTTTCAGCCTGCCGCCCGGAGGATAAGCGCCGTGATCTCCTCGGGATGCGAAATCATCGAGACATGGCTCGACGGCAGCTCGATCGTCTGCGCATTCATGCGCTTCGCCATGAAGCGCTCCAGATCGGGATCGATGGTGCGGTCTTGCGTCGATACCGCATAAAAGCTCGGCTTCTGCCGCCATGCGGCATTCGAGGTCTTGCCCGTCAGCAGCGCCTTCCTGAAAGGTTCCTGCACCGCATAGAGAGCGAGTGCGCGTTCCCGTGGCAGATCTCCGGCGAAGTCTTGCAAGAAAGCCTCTTGCGTCAGCCGTCCCTCGTCGCCATCGAACACGATGCCCTTTGACGCGGGAGGCGTTGGATACTTCTTCGCCAGGGCGGTGTAGTCCTCCCCCGCATCGGGGGCGCGTGCCGCGATGTACACCAAGGCGGAGACCTTCGGATGCACACCTGCCTCGGTAACGATCATGCCGGAGAAGGAATGCCCTACCAGCACGGTGGGACCATCCTGCCTGTCGAGTACGCGGCGGCAGGCATCCACGGCTTCGGGCAAGGTGGTCAGCGGATTCTGGACAGACGTCACATTCAGGCCCTTGGCCTGAAGCCGCGGGATCACTTCGGACCAACACGAGCCGTCGGCGAAAAGGCCGTGGACGAGCACGATGTTTCGAGCTCTTGTCGTCGGGGTCCGACTCTCCGGCCCCGGGCTGGCGGGGCCGGATTGGGCCACGCTTCGAGCCGAGAAAGCGAGGGCAGACAGGCCGAGAAGCAAATGGGACGAGAACTCGCGACGGTTCATGGCGGCCTCCGGCACACCGGCTTCGGAGGCGGGATTATTCGCCGTCGAAATGCCTAAAGGCTTGTAAGAACCCGTTTCGGCGCCTGGCTTCCCGGGTACTTCAATTGAGCACCTGGTTACGGGACGGGTTCCTGCGTTCGGCGACTTCTGCTGCCATCGCATTTCGCACCGGGCCCATCCGCCCCAGACAAGCTCTCGTTCCTTCACTGACCGCGCTCGCAACTCCGCATAAGAACTACATCGCCTACTTCGGGACGACGACGAGAACGCAGCGGTGGCATACCTCTTGCGTCCCGAACACCAAATTTGTGTAGGAGTCACCCTACACCGACATCGGACCACACCTACATACATCTAGTGCTTCGCGCCTTCAACCTTCTTCCGCCGTGACCTCCACGGAAGTCCTCTGGGGAAACAAAATGAAGATCGCAGCACTGGGCTTTCTGGTCCTGTCGTCTCTCGCCGTCGCGCCCTCTTACGCCGGTGTCGTCAACGGCCACGTTCTTGCCATTTACGTTCGCCAGAGCGACGGACTTGTTTATTTCGAAACAGATGGCGCCATCTCCGGCCGTGCCTCCTGCGCAGCTTCCAACAACCTCTGGGTGCTTCCGAACGAAAACTCCGATACGTCTAAGCGACAGTATGCCGCGCTTCTCACGGCGAAGGCTTCGAACGTATCAATTGATGTGTACGGAACAGGCACTTGCACTCGCTGGGTGAACAGTGAAGACGTCAACATCATCGTTATTCGCAACTGAGAGGAGCAAGTCGTGTCATTGAAGCCCCTAATACTGTCCCTCCTTCTTCTGCCCTTCTCGTCTCATGCGGCCCCGGTGGACAAATTCTTCGGCTATTTCGGGGGCGATTACGCTTCTGTAGCTAACGTTCCCGATCTGCACGAGTTTCAAGATCATGCCAACCTGTACTCCATCCAGTTCTGGTCAGGAACCAGCGATGACATGGCGGCGTCCGAGAACTATGTTCTGGGCGAACTGGAACGCGCTCGTCAGTACCACGTGCACGCCATGGTTCCCGCGTGGCCGTTCGTCTTCCAGCATGCGCTGGGAGAGAATGCGTATCATTTGGATCCTTCTGCGGCGGCACATTGGAATAGCTTCGTTCAGAAAATGCTCGATCGCGGGCTGCTGATTCCTGGTGATCTCGAGAGAAGCACTGTCAACTCGATCTACCTGATTGACGAGCCCAACGGCCCACCCGCGCTCAACGACCAGGACGGTGCCCCGCACCCCGCGCTGGCTAATGCGGTAGCGGCCCTGCGCGGAAATGCCGCCACCACGGGTCTTCCGATTGCTTCGGTGCTGACCCCTCGCTTCTATCTGATGCCGCAAGGCATCAAGCTGTTGGATTGGGTGGGTTTCGACCACTACGGCGACACCGATAGTGAGTGGACCAACACATTGAACGGCCTGGAGAACACGTACGCCCCTGGAAAGAAATACATCATCGTCCCCGGATCGCTTTCCAATTGCATGGGAGTAGATCAGGAAAGCCCCAACCGTTATATCAACCGAATGAATACGGACCCGAATGTGGTGTGGCTCGCACCATTCATGTGGGTGACGCGCGGGACGTGTCTAGGCGTACGCGATATTTCCAGTCTTAGAAGTGCATATCAACCGGTCGGCTTAGGGATAAAGAACGCAGAATGCAGTGCATCGCTGGCGGGCAAATGGTTCTGCGGCAAGACCGCAAATGTGAGTGCCGCAATCAGTTATTTGCTTGGCGACTGAACCCATTCCGTCCGATGCAGAGACACCGAACTCCATGACTATCAATTTGTGATTCCTTTCCGCCAAAAAATACCGACGGAGAACACCATGCACGCCAAACGAATTAAATCTATCGCCATCTCGCTAGCCGCAGCGCTGATCATTTCAAGCGGGGCGGTCTCTGCCACGCAAGTATTGAATACCGCCGTGAATGGCTGGCGCGTTCAAAACTATCCGACCGGCGTAAAGGTCTTTTTTACGGGTTCGCCATGCACGTATGGAGAACTTAGCCTCGATAGCACCGACACCCCCGATCGACACAAACAGTTATTGGCGACGGTGTTGGCAGCCAAGGCCATGAATGCACATATGCAAATGGAGTACGACGTCGTCGGATCGCAGTGCATCCTCCGCACGTTCGCCGTGGACGGACCTTGACTCAGTTGTAGCCCCGGTGAAGGGTCGTGATTTCCAAACAGGACGGCTGGGGCCGTCCTGTTTCGTTTCATGAGAACCAAAGGGTCTTCGCGCGACACCGTCGTCGCCTGTACAGGCTGTTGCACCATGTAGGATATCCCCTACATCCATACAGGACTCCGCCTACATACTCGAACAATCCTCGCCCGGCATGATCCCCGCGCCATCTGTGGCAAACCACTCAAGGGGAATCCGTGAAGATCTCTACTCTGCTGCTTGGCGGCTTGATCGCCGCCGTCTCGTTCCAGGCTTCTGCGACCGACGACTATAACCGGACGATTAACACTGTCGGTGCAACCTCCGGTCAAGCCTACGTCGAGTTCAAGGAAGGGCTGAGCTATCCGTGCGTGTTCGGCATCGTCTACCTTCCCGACCCGAACACTGGCCCGGGAAAATCGATGCTGGCAGTGCTCCTTGCGGCACAGGCACGAGGTGCAACGTTGGCAACCGTTAGTTATTCAGCCGATGCCGGCAATCAATGCGTCGCTTCCAATATTCGCGCAAACTGAGGACCAGAAGAATGGTCTCCTCAATAGGCCACTCGATGCGGGGGCTCGGGCGGCGTTTAATAGCCGCCGCAACAATCGGCGTCGGCCTCCTACCGCTCCCGACCCTTGCCGATAGCACAACGGGAACCACTGTCACCGTCAGCGGTAAGCCCACGCCAGGCAAACAGGTGGCCGTTACGGTTGTCGTTACAGGCAAACACCTCGTCGACGGTCCTCAATATAGTGTTCCCGGAGGTACGGTACAGCTCTCGTTGAACGGGGCTGTCGTCGCGCAAGTGCGGGCATCCGTAGCAAACTCCACCGTTTATGAATCTGGCTGCGTGGATTTGGCCTGCGGTCTGTACATTTATAGATCCCAGAACACCACGGTCACTTTCCCCATTACGTTGCCCCAAGGACCAACGTCGTACCAGTTCATCGGGACGTATACGGGCGATCAGGACTCCCATGCATCGACGTCGCCTACAGTCACGGTGAAGCCGGTCTTTCCGAATGTGACTGCTGCAACGTACTTGCTTCTTGGCGATTAGTGGAATGAGGGCTGGCTGAACATTGCCCTTATCTCAGGGCCGCAAGGAAGCGGCTCACAGCCTCGCCCGGCCATTATCGAGTCAATTTCGAGCAGCTTCGATGGCGGCGTTTATCGCGACCGTGGCAGCACAGGCAGCTGTCCTTCCGTTGGGACCTGACGAGCAGTGTGGCGTTGTCGACGGCGCTCCGGCCGTGGGTCGTTCGTCGGCCAAGCCTCGCGATTGCGTAGCACACCCAGCGAGGAACAAGCAGGCAAAGCTGAGGATGCTGGCAACGATTCGCATGTCGATCTCCGGAGGGTGGCGCATTTTTGCCGATCTGGCTGAGAAAAGTCTGTAGGAAAAACCCTACGTGCATCTCGAACAGCGTGTAGGAAATGCCCTACAGACAAAGTGCGGGAAGGCGGCTCAGAATTTTCTCTCCCTTTGCGTCACGTCCGAGGATCCTCCATGAGAACGAAAGTCCTTTGCGCTGCGGTCTTATTGCTGCTGGGCGGCCCAACCTTCGCCGGCGAGTTAAATTCAACGTACAGCCAACTCTCGGCTGATCGTACGGTCGGTTCCGCTGATACCGTAGTCCTGAGCAACGTTATTAATCTGGCTTCCAATAGCTGGGTATATGTGCAGTCGGATGGCCGCTATATACCCAGCGGGGGTGGGGCGGTGGCCACTACCCGCATCTTTGTCGATGGCGCGCCGATCGGTAACGCCAGCGTCACAGACTGGTCGGTCTCCAAGAGCCCGCAGCAACACAGCTACAACAACATTGGCGCGGTTTTTCTCGGCGCAGGCATGCACACGGTCGAACTCCGTACAGCTTCACAGAATAACCGCTCTTTTACGATCGGCGCCGATAGCAACCTCAGTGTCCTCATTAACCCTGCAAGCACCGTCGCTGTCGGGAGCCGCGGCTCTGACTCAGGCGTTACGAGCGTCAATGTCGCGGGACTGGACGGTACGGCAGTACTACCGACAGTTACCCACGTGAGCCTCCCGGTTGGCGGTGGAACGGGGCAACCCGTCGTTGCTCTCTCATCGGCGCGTATCTACCGCTGGGGAAACGCCGGAGATCCCCTTACTAGCATCGCCCTGGATGGAGCAACGCTCCCCAATAACCAGGCGAGTTGGTCCGACAACGACATGTATGAGTATGCGGAGAATCAGGCGCCTTTCTTCACACAGGCATTCGTTCCGTCCCTGGCTTCTGGGCACACAGCCTCCCTCGTGTCCTCGGCCCTTCCTTACGGTGTGGGCCAACCTGCCGATAGTGTCCAGTACCGGGTGGGCGCTGATTCGACTTTGGTGGCACTTACGGGAGGTATGACAGTCGTCGGCGCAGCCGCTGCTCCAACAGATGCTCACAACGTCGGCAATTACATTTGCGTCGCAACCAGCCAGGCATGGCCAGGCTGTCCGCCGGTCGGATCGGACGTGGTCGTCGCAGAAGGCGACATCGTTATACCCGCGGGGCATAACGGCGTTGTGCTAATTACGGGGAAGACGAGGATTCAGGCAGACTCTTCCGACCCGGGTGGTCAAGGCTTCCTCTACCTGACAATTGACGGTGCAAGGCGCGGCTCTTTCGGTGTTCAGCAGCTTGCCGCCCCCTCATCTGTGAGCACTCGCACCCTCGGGACAAGCTACCTGGCCACGGGCGCCGGAGCGCTGACACCAGGCACCCATCATGTCGTCCTACATGCATCGACCACTGGCACGTTTATCCATCTCGCAATGACTCGAGACCTCCCATTGATCTGGTTCGATTGACGGCACCCCCGAGGAAGAACAGCTAGTCTGTTCTTCCTCGGGTCGGCCGACCCGGCAGGAGCACGACAGTGGCGACCACGCTCATCGACTCACCCGTTTCAGTCCGCCTGAAGCTGGCTCTTCTCTGGGCCTCGCTGATGGCTTGCTACATATACGGCGACTACTTCGGACTCTACGTGCCCGGCAAGCTGAAAGGCATGCTGGCCGGGGACGGTCCTATCGGCCCGGCGAGCCAGGGAACCCTCGTTGCCACCGCGATATTGCTCGCTGTCCCGGCGCTGATGATCGTGCTGTCCGCCCTTCTGCCCGCCCGGGTGTGCCGGTGGACGAACGTGATCCTCGGTTCTTTCTACGCAGTTGTCATGGCGGTGACGATGCCTGGCTCGTGGCGTTTCTACCAAGTCCTCGGCTGCATTGAAATCGCCCTATCGGTCGCGACGATCGTCATGGCATGGCGATGGCCCAGAGGGCCTCGTGTGGAAGCGCCCTAGGCGTGCACGGAACCCGGCGATCTGCGGAATGCCGGAGTGGGCGTCGAATACCTAGGATTGGTGCGGCTCAGGGGATACCTCAAGGCCACGTACTCCCAAAGTTACTCATCTTCGCTTCCGCCTAGATCGGCCTAGAATATGCCGCAGGGGTCAGCCAATCAGGGGGAAGGAGTATGGAAACCAACAACAAGGGAGCGATAGCGCCTGCAACCGAGAGTCTCCGGCCGCTCACCGCTATCGAGCGACGCGCATGGATTGGGCTATGGGTCGTGGTAGGCGTGGCGATCTGCACGGGTCTTATTGTACTTAGTGAGGGGTATGCGGGTTGGTGGGCTCTTGCGCCCGCGTCCGTGGCGACCTTGGGCATTCGACAAGCATTAGATACCAAGGTGGTGCGTTTCCCGCCCTTGGATATGCGTCTGAAGGTTTGGTGGCAGACGATCCGGTCGCCAGTAGCCAGGACGCTTACCGGGGCTATCGTATGCGGCGGCTGCTATTGGGCCCTAACGGCTTGGGGCGCGGCTGGAGCCGGAACCGTCATTGGCATCCTGTTACTGGCCGGTGCAGGCATCATCCTCGCTTGGGAGGCTTCCCTGCTCCTTGCCGTCATAGGAGGCCTCTGGTGGGCGGGGCACAACTGGCATCTCTCCACACCGACAGCGATAGTTCTGGGGGCTGTGATCATTGCTCTGGCAATCCTGTCACGGGAGCATTGATACCCATTGTTCTCAAGAGTATTTCGCTGTTGTTTACAGTAAGCCGCTGATTTCTTTGATTGCTAACCGCCGGCCTATCCGCCCTAGGGAACCGTCGCATGGCACTTATGCCGAGACCCCTTCGCACTTGGACGAGCGACAACTCGGAAGGCGACCTCGCCGGCCTAATGGTTTACCCAGACGGCTCCGTTTGGGTCACCACTGGTCGCTTCGCGCACAGTTCTGGCTCGGCCTGCTGCACTTGGGATGAGTTCCTGGGCGGTCGCTTCGATGAACTGATCACGAAACGTCATGGATCCAGTGTTCTTGCGGAAGCAAAGACATACGTTCTCGGTGCTCCTAGACCGCCCTAACGTTTCTATATTTCGGTCGCACTTCGTCTCACTGTGTGATGGGCTGCATTGCTACTCATCACTAAAGTAGTGATGGATGGAACCGCCTCAAACCGCCTGCGGGCTACCCTCCATCATGTGTACCGCCCTGCCCGCTATCACCCTACTGGGTCACCCCTGCGTCTTCGATGGAGTACCCCGTATAGAGCGATTTCGAGGCACTCTAGCGTCGGACCCCCGCTTGGTCGGACCCGTTTGAATCTTTGATTTAACTCAATCGCACTTAGGAAGCTCTATGACGGAACACGATCCCACCATGCACATCAGCGACGCCATGCGTGCCGAGGCCAGGCAGAACCCAGGCGGTTGGGTCTACGTGATCAGCGGCAATTTCGGACCTTCGGACGCCGTTCCTCCTCATGCAGTGGTCGGTGCATGGAAAGTGGACGAAGTAGGAGAGATCGTTACCGGAAGCTTTCAGAAGAACCCCAACTTCAAGTCGTCGTCGCCGGTCTAATTGCCTCTACTTTAGAAATGCTCTGAGGCTGCCTAGAAGAGGACCACTGCAAGGGATACCACCGGGTGGGGGTATCGACCCTATGGGTACAGGTAGTTCCACTGACCGTTAGTTATGGCTATCCGACACGGCAACCCTGCAAATCAAGCCGCCTTCGTGCGCGATCTCAAAGTCTAGATTCCCGTCCTTGAGCCGCTTCTCCTTTTGTGCTCGTGCAAAGAGCGCATCCGCGGCACTTCGCGAAACCCCGAGCGCAGCTACCAGCAACTCATTACAGGTCTGCTGTCCGACCGCCTCGGGAGCGATGAGCGTCCAGCTGCGATCCCTGGTATTTTGAGTCACCACAAGCCATTGTTCTGAAACCAGTTCCGCGTCGCCATCTCGTCGGTGACGACTGAGCGTCATGTCTGGTCCGTGCATATCTCTATTCCAAGTCGCCAGGAATACTTCGGGGTCCATCTCGATCCGGTACTGTGTGCTACACGCTGCTTGAGCGGCGGCGACGAGCATCGTAGCCAATAGAAAATGCCTCTTCATGTAACGCTTTCCCCTTGTCTTCCCTGCTGCGACGACCAAGGCTAGAACCTTGGATGCTTTCACCTGCGTGGCGGACAATGCCCGATTATCCTGAGGACTCGCAAGTGACCGAGATGCCGCTCAACATTGCGGGCAAGGACTGGTTCACCGAAGAAGAAGCCGCCTTCTATTCCGGCGTGTCCGTCCGCCAGTTCCAGACCCACTACCAATCCCTGGGCATTGCACCCAAGCGGTTCATGGGCAGGAAGCTCTTTGCCCGAGAGGAACTGCACACGGTCATCAGCCGGTCAGATCCTTGGCACCAGCACACACAGTCGGAGAAAGACCGCCGGTCATTTGTCGACGCCATTGTGCGCGGACGAAAGGAGGTTGAGGCTTCGGCCAGACTAGCGAGGAAACTCGGCGGTAGACTCCCCAGCTTCCCGAACCTGGTTGCGACTCCGATGCGCCCCTATAAACCGAGGAAGAAGGTGGCGGACTGACCGGCCTTTACCGTGTCAGATAACCCATTCGCCTTTTTATAGCGTCGGAAAACCCAAGCAGTTCCTACACGACAAGTCGGATGGGTTGGTCTAGCGTGATAGCGACTGAATCCCTGGAAGCGGCCTCATGCTCGCTCCAACTGCTCCGGCGTCCCCCAATGGCCCCATCCCCGTCGCCGCATACATGCGGATGTCCACGGAGATGCAGCAATACTCGATCCTCAACCAAACCCGAGCTATCACCGGCTACGCCAACTCCCATGGGATGGTTGTTACCCGGACATATCGGGACGACGGACTCTCCGGGCTAACCATCGAGCACAGGCCGGGGTTGATGGCGCTTATGCGTGACATTTCACAGGGGCCGCCGGGCTATTCAGCCGTGCTTGTGTTGGACGTTTCCCGGTGGGGCCGCTTTCAGAACGTGGACGAGGCCGCCTATTACGAGTTCCTGTGCTGGAAGGCCGGAGTCCGGATCTGCTACGTCGGCGAGTTGTTCGAAAACGACGGGACCCCCTTCGCCATGGTTGTGAAGGGGCTCAAGCGATCCATGGCTGCCGAGTTCAGCCGAGAGCTTTCCTCGAAGGTCAGCGCGGGGCAGCGACGGCTTACAAGCTTAGGCTACCGCATGGGCGGAACGCCTGGGTACGGCCTTCAGCGAATGGTTGTCGACGCGAAGGGCGGGCGTAGGGGGATATTGCGTCGCGGCGAGAGGAAGGCGTACCCGACCGACAGGGTGATCCTCGTTCCCGGGACTCGCGAAGAGGTCGCGATCGTGCGCTGGATCTTCGAACAGTCCGCTGCTGGTGTTCCGACGGATCAAATAACGCGCAGTTTGAACGCTACGACAGGCGGGCGGAAGTGGACTAAGACCGCAGTGCGGCAGATGCTATGCAACGAGAAATACATGGGCGTGAATACGTATGGCCGGTTCACCCAAGTACTTAGGCGCGGCCTGGCTTCCCAACCAGAGAGCACCTGGACACGATCTCCGGGCGCGTTCGAAGCCATCGTTCCGCCGGAGCTGTTTCTAAGAGCGAAAGCCGTCCGGGAACAGCGGTGCGCGACTATTACGGACAGCGAGGCCTTGACCGCGTTGCGAAGTGTGCTCCGCCACCATGGGAGGCTCACAAGCGGCCTAATCGCTGAGTCTCTTTCCGCCCCCAGCCCCCAGCTGTACATGCGTCGGTTCGGCAGCCTCCGGCGGGCGTACGAACTCATCGGGTACGTTCCAGCGAGGGACATCAGCTTCGGCGAGAAGAAAGAAAGGATCGCCGTGTGGCGGGAAAGCGTTGTGTCGTTTGCAGTTGAGTCGCTTACGGATGCCGGGGCCGCCGTGCGTCGTTCGGGTTGGACCATCACGGTCGACGGGGCGTGGTCCGTATCCTTTCATCTGCTCCAGGCTTCCAAAGACCATCACCGATGGAAATGGCGGGTGCCAACCGTTTCGAGACCCGCCGACCTAGTCGTTTTCGTTCGCATGTCTCCGGATGGAGGTACCCCTCTCGATTACGTTGTACTGCCGTCGAACGCGTCTCCAACATGGCCAGGCATGGTCACGGAGCAGCCCGACGTCGCCGCGCGGTTCTTCCTGTTTCCGTCGCTGGCGATCCTCTTGGATCTGGCCGAAGTATCGCGAGGTTGAGATGTGGGTGACTGAGGAAACGCGGCGAGCTAGAGACCAGGTCGCCCTAGCAAGCCTACGCTTGGCGTCGGATGTCTGTCGATCCCAGCTACGCGCGCTCGGGTGCATGATGAGCAGCCTTTCATCTGATGGCGACTGGCTGACCATGGCGGGGAGTAGGTGCATACGGGTAGACGTCGCCGAGCGCTCAGAGTGCGCTCCGGTCCTACAGCTCATGGTCGCTCGTTGTTGCATCCGGAAGGTGCTGTCGGATGCAGAGCTCGTGTGCTGGATGGCACACCACCACCCCGATGGCCTTGCTCTTCTTCAAGCTACGGCCGACATCCCAGGATCGCGCTTAGTCACTCAGCGAGCCCGTGTTTAGGATGTTTAGGCAGCGAAGGCGCTTACCGCGCGTAGCCTGGGTTAGCTTGGTAGCGATGGCGAGCATGCAGTTCCTGAGCGGCCGAAATCTCAGCTTCTTCGGCTTCCGGCCACCCCAAAATGTTCACATGGCGTGGAGGTACCCAGTTCGGATCACATCGCAATCCCGCGGCGAGGACGTCCGATGGCGACAAGTTCGCCCGTCCTAAGACCGGCGGCTTATTGCTGAATTCGTTGAGGAGCGCCCACGCGTCGGATTCCGGCATACCGTCCAGAGCGAAGGTAGACAACTCCGCCCGGCCGGCATGCATTCGCGGTCGGAAATTTTTTAGCTTCGCCCGCGGCTCAGCGGTGATTTTGCTGCGCTCGTTGATGCCGATTGCTAGTAAGAGATGCGTGCGCTTAGCCGCCCCGGCTCTTTGTCGCAGCGTTGCGCTGCCACTTCCGAATCGCTTCTTCAAGAATCTGAGGAAGCCTTTCACCGGCCATCTTGGCGCTACCATGCAGCCGCTCTCCATTTCTGTAAGACGCAAAGGCTATGCGGTTATGACCTTGCAAAACAATCGAAAGCTGATTGTTTGGGTCCTCGTCCCAATCGAAGCAGAGGCTGCCGTAATCCGAGACATAGGCCTCTGCGTAAGGGAGTTCTCCCGCCAAGCCCAACGCGAAGCGGTGTAGCAGGCTCGGGACTGTAGACGAAAAGCGGACGCCAGAATCCTGAGCGCTGACGAGCGCTGCGACACCTTCTTCCCATAAACGATTACGCGCGTCGAGCACGACCTGCTCGCGTGGCGTCGGCGTCGGCGAGAGTCGTTTTGCCGAAAATGTGCCAACCAGCGCTCGGCTCGGATACGGTGCCGGGGCGGTGGGCACGCCACGAACTGTAAGAATTTCTGCGCAAACGCTCATCTCAGATTCTCCAAAGCATCATCGCGCACGGACTTAAAGAACAATTCGTTTTTGATCCAGCGAAGTTCGGTAAGTTCCTTGGTCAATTCTGTAGCTATCGGCGGGAGACGGCACTCCTTAAACACATCGATGTCGATTAGTACTGCGTTTACCACCTCATCCTGCTGGGGCGCAACCGTGGCCAGCGTCATACGGCTTGTGTAGCCTCCCTGTATCCCTTTGATGACCTTTTGAGTAAAAAAGTCGGTAAGGAGGCCTACCGGCGGAGCGGTCGGAGGAAACGCGAGTATTTCTCCGAACTCAGTAAACTCTTGCGAGGGGAGGGGTATCCGATTAATGAACCGGGTGCCGATGCGCTCGATCGCTGCCGGTTGCGACTTCTTAACATGCGCGGCCAGCGCGATCATTGCGTCGTTAACGAGATCGTCCCATTCGCCGTACTGGCGAGAATGACTCACGGTCACCCGATCCGGCCTAAACTGATAGAACACTCTTGACGTACTGTCATGCACGGTATAACCGACGAGCGTCGATTTTCCAGTCGGCGCGGCTTCCACACCCTCACCTGCCCTGAGCTCAATGGTGGCCTCGTGGACGGGCGACTTTGTCCAGCCTTCCTTGACGAAGGCATCCGCGATGGCTTCGACCTCGACAATCTCCGCATTTGACGCATCGAATTGGATGTCAATGATTGCTTCAACGACCGGCGGCTTGCTTAAGCGCCCATGGCTGGTCATACGCGGTTCCCGTCCTGGATAAGTCCCATCATAGGGACATCCTTTCCGCAACGGAAGGGACGCGGCCGGCCTACAACTGTCGTCATAGAGGCGGCCCCAGTGGTCGCCCAGCGTCTGCCGGCTGAGATCTCCAATCCACGATTGAATTCACGGTCAATCATTCGAATAGGTGAGTTTCGACGCTACCCATTGATATTGCTTGCCCGGTCGCGACGAGTTCAAACCGGCCGACAAAATGAACGATTTTTTTACGTATCATCTGGTTAAGGACTTCTCGCGATCCGCGCCAAGCGCAACAGACGCGGCCAGCGACAAACGTCCAACCACATATTATACCAGGGTATTATTTGTTCCACCAGTTTGAATCGGCCCTTCCGTACGACTCACCTCCGGGCCATTCGGGCAGGTCGGCGGACATAGTCACTGCGCCACCCCCAACGCCCCCTCACGGCATGTTGATCCTTCAGTCCGATTGATAGGTGCCGGTCATGACGAGGATCTCTCCGTCGACTGCTGGGTAGGACCCGTCGTAATTGTTGACGCGGATGACGGCGGTGCCCGCGCTAAGGGAGCCGATCAGGGCCTTACCACTTATCTGTGCTCCCTTACCTAGCCCCACAGCAGTAGCGCCGGCGTTGCGTGGCAAGCCAAGATTGATGGCGCCCGAACCCGTACCGTTGCTGACAATGGCGGCAGAAATCCGGTAGTGAATTGTCTTGCCGATCTTCATGTATGAACCGGTGGCCGATGCCGAGGCAAGTGTTCCGCCTACCGAGGCGATCGTCGGGGTGTACGTGACCCACGCAGATTCTGACAAACGAGTGCCGGGTATTGTCGCTTCGCTCGTCAAGCGGACCGGAGTGGCGCTTGTCCCTGGATTCCCGCCGATAAGGTTGAACGATGTGACCTGGCCGATACTCGCGGCCGTGAAATCGACCAACGCGGCCGAGCCTCCCCAAGATGGCGAAATAAGGTCGCCGCTGATCGAGACCGAGCTTGCGCAGACGATAGGCGAAGACGAGGCTAGGCCCTGGAAGTCGCAAGCGATGAACCTAAAATCCTTCACATTGCACGCAGAGGGGAAAAAGACGGTGCCACCCGCGATGGAACTGGCAATGGAACATTCCGTGAAGCGGGGGGCGTTTGCGTAATCGATACGAATGGCGTTACCGGCGTCTGCTCCGATATTGCAGTTAACGAACCGCATGAAGGTCCATGGAAGGAGCGCAGTTCCCTTGATGTAGCAAGAAATGCCAGCCCCCGAGTTCTCAATCACCCAGTTCGTTGCCTGCATACCGCCGTACTGCGCGGCCGGCACGTCAAAAAATACTGTCGCCACGGTAGCAGTGTTGACAGAAAACTGAAGATTTGAGGAGAGCATCGAACCCAGGCCGGAGAAAACGGCACAGAACGGGCCGTTGTGAGACAGGAATCGTAGGTTGTGAGCAATGAGATCGACGCCAGCTGCCGCGACACTGTTCACGTACAGCTGGATGTTTTGCATCGTGTAAAACTGGACGTCACGCACCGTCGTGAAGAAGCTCGTTCCGTCGCAATAGATGCCATTGAACCCTCCGCTAAGGAACACATCCCGGACGGTGTTGTTATTTGAACTGTTCACGTAGATGAGGTGCTGGCCCGTCGTGGCGGCCGACGCCGACCCAAGAATTGCCATATTTCGGATTTCACCACCGCCATTGCTCATCTTGAAAACAGCGGAATTCTAGGCAGGCCCAGCGTAGATGACAGTGCCACCATTGGTGTTTTGACCAGAGCCCTCCAGCGACTGGTTGGCCGCGAGCGTAATTGTCCCTGAAAGTTGGTAGCCACCATCAGGGACATCAATAGTAGCTGCCCCCGAATCACACGCCGCCTGGAAAGCCGTTGTAACGTCGATGGTTCGATTGCCAGCACGCACGGAAGCAATCTGTGCCTGCGTCATGAAGTCCAGGACGGAGACGCGATCCCGCATCTTGTCCTGGGCTGTTCGCGCGACAGCCCCCGGGCCAAGCTGCAAAAAGCCTACGAGGGCCGAGCCAGTCGTTTCCGTGCCGGAGGACAAGTCAAATCCGTCTGCGCTGGGGGACACGTTATCCCGCGTCCATACCGTGGACCCGAGCGAATCCTTTAGCACGTAGCGATACTGCTAGTTTTGCAGGTAGATGATCGCCTCGCCGCGAGCATCGAGGGTGATGGGGTTCGCGTTAGGGACTGTTCCGGCCTTGTCTGAGTAAGTAGCCAGCGGCGTCGAGGAGTTCGTCTGGCACGTGTAGAGCAAATAGCCAGCCGCAGGCTGGGCTTGATTATTGAAATACTGTTGTTTTGCGTTGGGCGAGAGACTTGCCATGCAAGGGAGACCTTTAAGGTGAGATTTTCTTTTCGTTGGTTTGATAGGCGCGCAGCGAGCCGATACCGGTCGCCTAGCCTACCGTCCCAAAGATCGGGCCGAGTTGTGATTCAATCGCAGGACGCATGAGCTTCGGGATGGACTGAAGGATCTTCTGCGACTGCGGGGATGTAGGATCAAGCAACGCTTGGCCAAGCTTCGCCTTAATCTCGTCGGGCACGCCGAACAGCTTGTAAGCGGCGTCCACGGGTCGCACAAGACGGCCCAATGTGCTGCTTTCTGCCAAACCGGGCAGGCCAGCACCTTTCGTGATCTACGAAAGAAGGTTCTGGCTGGCAAGGTTCTGCACTGTATTTGAGCCAGTCGCCTTACCCGCCGTATCGGCCACGTTCTGCCGAGACAGGTCGCTCGTCACCGCCTGCACTCGGCCAAGCTGGTCACTAGTAAGTACCTTCGAGGCAAGACTACCCTTACGGCCAGTCACCTTCGAGGCGATGTCGTCCAGGCTACGCGATGCATTGGCAAAGCGGGCTGGCGTGATCGTTGGGTTGCCAGCCTAGTCAGGCAGGGCACTAGAGCCGCGCTTCAGAAGCTCTTGCAGCACGCCCATCTGGCTGATCGGCTGACTGGCGGCCGCATAGGCATCCTTCGCCTTGAGATAGTCGGGGGCGATCTTGCCAATCTCATCGATGAGCTTTTCACGAGTTCCGGTAATGGCCTGCTTTTGGACATTGCCGATGCCTTGCTTTTGACCGACGTTTAGCATGTCGTCAAGGGCCATTTTGACATAGTGCAAGCCATTGACCGATGCCAGCGGATCGTCGATGTTTTCGCCCATATTGGCGGCGAGAGACTTTGCCTGCTCAACCGCCTATTGCATGGCCGGTCGCTTAGCTAGGTCGCGAATGGCTTGCGGTACTTGGCTAACGTCCGTCTTAGCCGCCTGGGCATACAGGTTGTTGGCTTCAAGGGCCCTGGCCGCCTTCGCTGCTGAGATGTCGTCTGCCGTACCGGCGACCTACGCCAGATGTCCGTAGCGTGCCGCGTTGTTCGCAAGACGCTGCTCGGCAAGGCGCGAGGCAAAGTCCGTGTCCGAGCTAGCCATGGTGCGCTGAAGCTGCCCAAGTCCAGGATTCCCCGTGGCTTCGGCAAGGGAGGGCTGTACGCCAGGAACGGCGGATGGGGTCGGAGAAACATCGCCACCCGCGAACTTGCCGATAGTGTTCGCCACGATGCGCTGCTGACCGCTATCAGTGAGAGGGTCAACAAGAGCCCTAATGCCACGCCACGCTGCCCCAAGGCCACCGACTACGGCTCGACCAGCGATGCCAGCCCCGGCTCCTATGGCGGCGTTCTTCAGCCGGTCCGTCTCGCCCTGATCGCTGGATATGGGCTGTAGCCCACCCTGGATCGCGCCAGAAATAGCAGTTCCGGCATATCCCTAGGGTAGAACCGCACCGCTCAGCCCCGCAGCCTTCAGTGCGGTACCGCCCGCAACAGCCTGTGCACCCTGGCCGACGATATTGCCCACGATGCCAGCCTTCGTGTCCATGAGGGCCGTGTCACGTGCGTTCACGTCGGACTAGGCGGCCTTGAGCGAATCATAGGCGCCGCCCACGGTGTCCCCGAGCGGGTCATCTGCACCGGCAGACTTTAGCAACATACTGGCCGGGAGTGTCCCAAGCCGAAGGCCGCCAGTAACAGCCTGGGCGACACCTCTAGCATTGTCTGTTACCGACTTTCCGACGCCAGCAAAGAAGTTCTGCGTGTCGGAGCCAAGGCCTGTTGACTTGTCTTCGGACAGGCCCACGAGATGACTCAGGCCAGCCTTTCGGTAGAAATCCTCGGCAGGCATGTCCTTGTAGTATTTCTGCCTGATGGCATAGGCGAGCTTGCCGTCAGGTATATCCTTGTACTGCGGGTACTTCTCTCGGAAGTCGTCGAGCACCGTCACCGTGGATATCCTCCAGCGGAGACAACCGCTGCGGATACAGCAGAGAATTCCGGCAACTCGGGGAACGTGCGCCCTGGCTCATCGACCAATCGGATGCACGATCGCCAAAGCCCATCCTCGTCCTGTGCAAATCCCGCTCCGTGATCGGATTTGCAGGTTTTCGGCGTCGGATCTGCTGCGAGATGAGCATTGAAATCGCCAAGTCCCGCAAAGACCCGGTCACAAAAAACACACTCCACGGGAGTACCAGTGTCCTAGCTTGTATCGTTATCAGGAACGTTAGTTGTCATAACCGCCTCGTAAGAAAGTTGCCGTGCATTGCCCGGCACGGCATCGGGAGGCACCTTGAGGCGGCAAGGGCCTATTTACTAGGTCGTTCTGACGGTGCATTTCCGTCCGGGGAATGGTCACGTTCCTTTAACCCGGCCGGAGTAAGTTCGGGGTGGGGTTATCCAAGATGGTCGCCAGCATGGGGCGAAGCTATGGAAATGCCCATATGCCCGGATAGGCGCACGGGCGAACGTCGCACACTACGGTTTAACCGGGACGGCTACGAGTTAGTCGTGGGCGAACGCGTTGAGTTCTCTCGGCGGCTCAAGCCGATTTGCTACCTTGTCGGGAGCCCGGAGCGAGAGTGTATCGCCCTACTACATGGGCTTCAGGACGCCGGCGAATTTAGACTCGCGCGATGGATGGCCAGCCGGATACTACGGGTCGGAAATCCAAACATGCCAAGCGGCTACGACCGATCCTCCAACCCTTTGGGCTTGCGCGGTAGCGACCTCTCCGCCCCTCCCCTCAGGCTCGCCCTTGCGCGCGACAGGGCTTCCACGTCAGGCATGTGGCAACGTAGGTATCGCTCGACGAAATAAATGGCCTGAGCTTCGCTGCCGGCGTAACAAGACAGTTCCTTGTCCGCCCGAGGTATTACCACAGCTCGCCAGCAGCCATCTGCCCGCGCGGTCTGTGTAACGTACCCGACGTCAACGTGCTTCACCCGGGCGAACCAAGCGGCGCCCTCTATGGACGGGGGCCTCCATTCGATATCGGCAATGCTGTGCATAACCGGCAAGTTACCGGTTGTCTGTCTCAGAAACGTGGACGATGCGCAGCCTCGTCGGAGGTTTGCACCCTAACCCGCTGACGCCATTGTCGGCTTCCTGCCGCCGGTCATTTTTGAGCGGCTTGGATGGCGGTGTTGATCCCTATCGTAGCGGCGCACGCGGCGGTCTTCCCGTTGGGGCCTGACGAACAGAATGGAGCTGGCGGCTGGGCTCCGATGGTGGGGCGGTCGTCTGCCCAGCTACGCGATTGCGTAGCGCACCCAGTGAGGAAGATGCAGGCAAGGCTAAGGGCGCTAGCAATGATTCGCATGGTGGCCTCCGTAAGATGGCTCATTTTGCCGATCTCGCGGGAATAAGTCTGTAGGAAACGCCCTACCATCATCGCAAACCACACTCAGCTACCTTGTCCAATGGACCCTCGGGAAGAAGCCATCCTTGTGGCCGCGGATATTGCGCGAGATGGCGAGGCATTGACCCAGGCTGCATTAGACCGCGACTTCGACGAAGCGCGGTTCCGGGCACAGTTGATCGCGGACAAGGCGGCTGTTGCGAAGCTTGACCGGGTGGCGACTGCCGCCTCGCACGCCTTGGAAAGACTCGGGCCGACTGGAGGCATACCTCATTCTAATTACGGCTACGCACTCTTACAGCTGGCGGGTGCCCTGGACACGTCGTGGTTCGACCAGGGGTGAACATGTGTCAGCGTTCCCCTACAAGGGGATCAGCCGCGGCCTACATACCTTAAGCAATTGAGATACCACCATCTTGCCGCCCACGTGGGCTGGAATAAGGGACAGGGTATCTATGAAACACCACTTCAAACTGTTGGCGGCTCTTGCGATGGGGCTTACGGGCGTGCATTCAGCACCCGCTTCCGCAGACTGGCTTTATGCGGGCCAAGAACTTCAAGTAGGACAGGCTTTGCAAAGCCACAATCATGCTTACTTCGCCATCATGCAATCCGATGGCAATTTCGTTGTGTATCGGAACGATGGGAGCGGCAAAGCTATCTGGAACACCGGCACTTTCGGCTCTGGTGCCGCTCACGCCATGATGCAGGCTGACGGAAACTTCGTTCTCTACAACGCGAGCTGGCAACCAGTCTGGAGCACCCAAACGAGCGGCCAGGCGAACCAGGGCAACATGTTCACCGTTGACGACGAAGGTCGCGCGGTCATCGCTTCGTTCATCCCATTATGGGATAGCCATACTAGCGATCCCACGAATCCGTCCGTTCCTCCGATTTCCTTTGTTGACGGCACAGTATTAAACAGGGGCGAGGCTTACAGTCAGGCTGGAGGCTACAACTTTACGTTTCAAAATGATGGGAACCTCGTTCTGTACCGATATGGCACCCCAATCTGGTCACTCAACTCGAACGGGGCGACGAAAGTTCGGATATCCAACGGACTTATTGCCTGGAACGACAATGGGACGAACTGGGCGGTCAACACTGCGCCGGTACCTACTAGCTTCCAGGGTGATCAAGGGCCTATGAAGCTGTTCCCCGATGGTGGTTTCTTCTCCTTGCAGGGAGATGGGAATCTTGTGTACTACAAAGGAACGCGAGTTTGGGCGGCGTCCCAGTATGACCCCGCACCTGTGCCATCGCCGTTAGGCGATCTTCCACCATGCGTCGGGGACCCCAAAGCCTGCATCCCCTGGTTTATCCCCATAACCGTTCACTTCTAGCGGAGCATGGCTCAAGGATGAGCCTGCTTTGCCTGTCCTGTCATAGCAAGGCCCGACGGGGGTTATCCCGCATTCGAATTACGGCGAGGCGCTGCTACGTGTCGCCAGGGCGCAGGACATGCTCTGGTCCGACCGGCGCTAAAGCGTGATGGGTTCGCTCGGGGCCGTTGTTCTTCGGCGAACCAACTGCCTTCGGCACGGGGTAATAGACAACGTCCACCTCTGGCACCGCGGCAAGCACGCCCTGGGCGTCCGCCGGGGACGCCTCGCACCACACTGAGCAGAGATCTGGCGGCAGGATGACTGGCTGCCGATCTTGGATGTCGCCGAACACCACGGTTGGCGTAACCTAGACTGACCAATTTGGGCAGGTCGATGGCATGCAAGCACCTTCATCAGAGCTAAGCAGAGTTGATGCCGTCCACCTCGAGGTGGGTCGATTCGTTGCTGCCTATTCGACCCTGCTGAATTCACTCGAGGAAGGCACTATCGCCTTTGCGACACCGTCTTGGCCTATCTACCACAATCACATGCTGCTCCGGTCTGCCCTCGCCGGCCGGACTGCCGAGGCCGTTACGGAGGCTTTCTTCTCTGTCGCCCGGTCCGCATGGGTAGGTCGAATCGATGCAGCAAGCGACGCTATCTTGAAGAAGCTACGGAATGAGATTAAGGAACTGACGCCCGTGAGAAATCGACTTCTGCACGACGTCTGGATGACCTCGCAGACCGGTGGGAGCGACGACATAGGGGTCGGGACCATGCGGTTTAAGGCATCCAGCTCAAGTGGCGGAGAGTTTGAATCGACCGACCGAACAGTGGATGAGCTGCGCACCCTTGTTGAGACGTCCGTAAGGCTATCGAAATGCGTGAACGGGATTGCCTTCTGGTCGCGGAGCCCGGAGAAGGGCCTTGCCAGCGATCCGGACCTTTCGGCTCGACTCGTAGTTCAAGATGGAAAGGTAGTTCGGGCCCCATAGAACCTGGATCACTCTTGTCGCTTCAACCTTCGCACCTCCTACGATTGCTCCCGGGCGCGCTTTGGCCGACGGGTCCAAATGTAGCGTAGCGACCGCACATACCGCCGGGGCGTGACGGCCATGTCGCCTCACATTAGGTTCCCGCTTCAACCAGCGGCTTGGCGAAGTGGTCGGCGAGGTAAGACGACAACTCGTCCCAAGTGCCGAAGACGAGGGATTTGCACTGCTGATCGGCAGGCACCCGCTCGACAGTAAAGCCATTGCGGCTCTTGACGATGCGAATAGCGTCGCCGGAAATCCAAGTCGGTCCATCCCGCATTTAAGCTGCCTCCACCGTTTTGGGGCCGGCTTCCATCGCACTCAAGAACTCCCGAGCGGCCCGTCGTAGCCATCGCCTGAGCATCGCCTCGGCCTCCCTTGTCGCCCCCCGGTATGAGCTAGCCCTAATTCCAAGCTGCCTCGCCCTGTCATCCTGTGCGATTGCTGCCCGCCGGTACATGATTCGTGCCATGGCGTCATTGAGCGCTTCGAATGCGAACGCATTGCGAAGGCATGCCAGGCCGAACCGCTCCACAACCGGCCAGAACCGTTCCGTGTCTCCTGTTGCGTACAGCAGCAATATCGCCTCCAAGGGTCGGTCCAGTTTCGCGAAACTTAAAGATCCTAGCGCCTCGCTATCAGGGCGACACGCGGGGACGGCAACTACGGCCCTCGACGCTGACCACTGATGCTGGCGCTTCACCTTGCCCGAGCCTCCGATGGACTTCGCCGCCTGCTCCGTCACTCGCCCACGGCGGACGACCGTAAGGGCGGATGGCATGAGCCCGTCCTCGTGAGTGAGGTCGCGAGCACTTGCAATGGCTGTGTATGCGAACCAGTTCTGCCCGGTCCCGAGCGCACCCGCTAAACGCCTCGCCGCTCGCTCAATCATTGCCTCATCGCTATCGGCCCGCCTGCCGATCGTCATTAGGCTTCCTTTCGTCGCTGTGCCGCTATGCGCTGCTCGTAGCGACGCCAAGCCCAACGGCGGTACGGGACTGCTAGCAACGTGCAAGCACCGATCTGGACTCGTTGGATGTCAGGCTTGCGGTTGTTCCAGCCCGGGGACCGTTGAGTAACGGCAAGAGCGTTACTAAGAGCGTTACTCGTTACGTCACGGTCTGCATTTGTCCGAGTCTTCTCCGCATCGAAAGCGGACAGCGGCGACGCGTCAGCTGGCTGGTATCCGGGGAGATAGTGGATGCTCATAAATGGAGAGCCCTTGGTATATATCTATAAAGGTGTACGGATTCCGTAGTTAGGATTTGCCCAAAATGGCCCCTACAACTACGGAATCCGTACTAGTTAGGCAGCCTTCGAAGTGCCACTAGTACGGATTCCGTAGTTAGTTGCTACGGATTCCGTACTACTACTTTCAATTTTCGGACGCCGCTGGAACCGTGGCTTCGCCACCTTCCAATCACCCGACGCAACCCTTGTAGCCGAGCAATCGAGCTTTCCGTCACACTCGTCGATGGCTTGCCACGTCAGCCCGTAAAGGTTTGCCAAGTTGCGTCCGCCTTGACGAGTCAACGTGATGAACCCGTAGTGCAGGAGTTCGTGGAGTGCTCGATCAAGGGTGTCTGGAGAGCGCCAGCCGCGAGTAGCCAGGACGCTCCGTGCAGCACACAGATCCCCGTTGTTCCGGCCGTTGTATTGGCGAGCGAGATCACAAAGCAGCTTGACCGCTGTCCCGCTGCACGCCTTCCAGTTCGGAGAGTCCTGTACAGCATGCGGAATCAGGGAGAAGTTGCCGGATTCTTTGCGCCCCTTCTCTCTCCATCGCTTCTTCTGCGCCGTCACCCTGCACCCCCGCTAATGCCCCCTCTAGCTGGGTCTGTATCAGGGCTACGTGACCTCACCAATGGGTGAGCTAGGGGTTGGGGTTGTTTCCCGGATACAGACCCGCTTCCAATGCGCTTTCCGTGCTCGATACGCGATCCCGACGTGGCCGCGTCCTTCAGTCGTGCACGGATGGGACTCCATCGTGCTTCCACCTTCGGCCATTCCCTTATCAGGGCCTCCATCTGTTCCGTCGATAGAAGACCCTCTAGACGCGCCTTACCGCCCACCTTGACCAGTTCCGAGAGCATCGCGCACACGGCCTCGCCCTTGAGGTGCTGAGCAGTCGTCCACTTCGGATCGAGCGGACAGATAGGGGCATTGCAGGAATCAAAGCGGGGGCACCGCGGGGACCGATTCACGCGTCACCTCGCGACGCCGCGATGCGGTCAGCCGCCCAACACTGAATCTCCGATTCGACCCAAGCACTCGTCGAGAGCGCCAGCTTTACGCGTCGCGGGAACTTGCCAGCGGCTTCCAGACGATAGACCTGACTGCGGGACAACCCCGTCCGTTCGCACACGGCGGGAAGACGAAGGAACTTGATCGAGTTTTCGGGCACAAACGGGCCCGACACATGGGACACGTGGGTCATGCGGTCGTCTCATAATGACGGCCGGACCTCAGAAGCAAGGCACCTTGCATCTAGGTAGGGCATTGCCTACCATGAAGGTGCCCCGCCCAAAAGGCGACGGCCTTTGTTAGCAAGACTCCTAGCCCTCGCCATTGCCGTGGTGGGGGCTTTTTATTGCCCCCGAGAAGGTCTAGAAGTGGGTCCGCGCGTCTGCTTGCTCACAGCCAAGCACCAATTTGCATGGTGACGAATGGCGTCGCATCCGCGCTTGCAGGCAAGCTATAACCGGAGGGGGGTGATGTAAAGTGCGACAGCATGGCTTTAGCGTGCTGGCGTTGGCTCGGGCATGGTCAGGCCAGTTTTTCAGCCTCGACCAGTCTCCCGGCGATGCTTGCCGATCATCTTGCGAATGGTGCCTTCGACGTTGTAAGGGCTTAGTGTCCGCCCGTGGGCCTTCGCAACTTCCAACACCTCGCCACTCAATTCACGGGCGAGCTTGCTGGCGCTCCAATCATCGCCCGCGGCCTCAACCTTCCCGATAACCAGTGCCCTAACTGGCTCTCTCCACTGGTCTACGCCCCTCTTGGCGGCGAATCGTTTTTGGTCGGTACGATCTTCCGACGCACGCGCCTCCACAACCCGAAACGCTGCCCGAAGGCATTGCTGTGTCCAAGCATATGTCCGCAGGCGAAGCGGACGGCATGCATGAACGAGAGCAACGTGGGCTATTAGCAGTCCTGCCGCCAGCTGTGAATCTCTGACTGGAACCTGGATCGGAAAATATCCATCAAAGGCAGCGCTAGCGTATTTCCAAGTCAAGGCTGCGACGGTATAGGTGTGGTCGTTCTCGTCTGAGGACAGGTAGGGAAACATGGAGTCGCATAAAGCCTCCATGTCCTCGTCGAGCGGTCCTGCCTCGCCCACCGGATAGGGGCCGGGGACAGTGATCCGAAATCCTTGGCAGGCCAGCTCCATTTCTTCCACTGGCAGCTTGTAGTTGAAGGCCATGGACATATCCTAAAGTGACCAGGGGCCTCATATCAGGCCCCCAATCTAGAGTGATGGTCAACTTACCGGGGCAGTTCTTTGTCCCATCCCCATTCGTCTAGTTTCTTTAGAAGCTGCTCCTGTATCCATGCGTTCCGCCCGATCTTGAGCAATTCCTCGCGGGTATGTTGGGGGCGCGCAGCAGGAGCCCCCCGCCGCTTTCGGGCAGACTGGAAGTCGATGATTTGGGCACTCCCGACCATGCCTCCGCACAGGGGTCTGGCTTTCATAGGCCGTTCTCACCCCGGCGGTCGGTGACGCGCCCTAAAATCGTGAAGTCTGCCGAGTCGCCGTTTACGGCCTGATCAGGGTAGCGACGCTTGTCTTGGCTGTCCGCCATGAGCTGAATTGCTCCGTCCGCCTCAAGCACTCGTCGCACCCGAACCGTGCCTTGGGTGATGACTAGGTAGCAATGTCCGCTCGTTACAGCCGTATCGCTCATATCTACAGTGATGATGTCGCCTGCGCAGATCGTCCCCGCCATTGAGTCGTCCAGCAGGCGTAGGCATTTGATCTTTGAGGGTCCGCTCAGGAACTCGGAGAGCGATTCGCATCCCGCGCGGTATGCATGTAGCTCGTTTCCCATGGCTGCGCCCTCAATGAGTCTTGAGTGAAGTAGCTTCCGCCGCATCGGCGAGAAGGCGAGCTACAGCCTGCTCACCGAGACGGGCGAGCAGGTCCGGACGCTGAGGAAGTTCCGCAACATCAAGGTCTACCCATTCCAGAAGGTGCCCTGCCTCATCCTCCGCAACGAGAGCCAACGCGGACGAGTCCATGCCGCGAACCCATCGAGAGAACGGAGGCCGACCTGCCCGCATGCACTCGATTACCTCGAACGGAAGCGACTTCAGAGATGGACGAAGTTGGCGGTAAAGCCGAAGGAGTTCACGCTCCTGGTCTGTTTCCGCTCGAATGGCTGAGGGGGCCCTCTTGGGGGCCGACGAACGCGTGAGGCTACCGGCTACAATATTGATACCCATGATCCCGACTCCTATCGTCGTGGTTGTGGTTAGGCGGGCGGGGTGCTGCTACACCCTGTCCCGCCGCTTCCGACTTCGCGTCGGAATTCTTACGCCGCAGACCCCGCCTGCGGTTTGAATGCAACGACCTTGCCACCAGCCCTCAGGCTGTCCAGATAATCCGCCCACGCCTGCATCATCTTTATGCGTTCCTTGAGGTACTGAGCCGCGTGCGTGTAGGCGTCTCGTACCTTGTTGGACTCGGCGTGGGCTAGCTGGCGCTCGATGGCGTCCGCGTTCCATCCCATTTCGTTAAGGCGAGTGGCGGCTAGGCTGCGGAAGCCATGACCCGTCATTTCTTCGCCGGAGTAGCCGAGGCGACGCAACGCAGCGTTGATCGTGTTCTCGCTCATCGGGCGATTTGCCGACCGCAGGCTCGGGAAGACAAAGCGCCCATGGCCGGTGTACTCGTGGAGTTTTCGGAGGATCGAAACGGCCTGTTTCGACAGAGGCACGACGTGTGCCGCCTTCATCTTCATGCGCTCAGCGGGGATTCGCCATACATGCCCGTCAAGGTCGAATTCCGACCACGCCGCAGCACGTAGCTCCCCAGGGCGCACGAAGACCAGCGGGGCCAGTTGGAGGGCACAAAGAGTGACGAACTGTCCGGAGAACCCGTCTATGGCTCGCAATAGACCACCAATCTTCACAGGATCGACGATTGCCGCGTGGTGCTTCACCTTCGGGGCCTTGAGCGCACCACGAAGGGGCTGTGTCGGATCGGCGTCCGTTAACCCCTCAATGACAGCGAAGCGGAATACCTGCCCTACCCTGATCTTTGCCCGGCGTGCAGTCTCCAGCATGTCGGAGCCCTCAATCTTCCGCAGAGCGTCCAGGACAGTGCGAGACGTAATCTCGCGCAGCGGCAATTCGCCGAGGTCCGGATACAGGTACTTAGTAAATATCCAGCGGGACTTGTTCGCTGTCGCTTCGGACACGTCCTGGCGCGACATCCATATTTCGGCGACGGAGCGGAACGTCGGGACAGGTGCGAGCGCCAGGGAACGCGCCTTCCTGTCTTCCTGGCGGCTGGCACTCGGATCAATCCCATTCGCCAGCTGGGCACGAGCCGCGTCACGCCGTAGACGAGCTTGCGCAAGGGATACGCTCGGATATGTGCCGAGGCTAAGCATTTTTGCCTTGCCGTCGAAGCGATAGCGAAAGCGCCACCGGGGAGCACCGTTAACAGGCACTTCCACCGCAAGACCCGCCGAGTCGGTGACGCGATAAAGCGTCTCTCGGTGTTTCAGCGCTCTTAGTTTAGCGTCGGTAAGCATTGTGAGTAACCAAGCCGCCCTCGGTGAGTAGGTGCCAGCCTACTCACAAAGTTACTCACACGCAAGGAGGGATGCAATGAGACGCCTAGGGACACTAGGGGACGCCGGAATGCTCTATTTGGAGGGACATCCCGGATAGCTAGGTCGTACGAGGGAGGAAATGGGATGCCGCGAAACTGCGAGATGGTGCCCGGAGTGGGACTCGAACCCACATACCCTTTCGGATGAGGGATTTTAAGTCCCTTGCGTCTACCGGTTTCGCCATCCGGGCGGAAAGAAAAAAGGCGCAACCGCTTTGGGCGGATGCGCCTTGGAATGCGATGGAGGCCGAGGTCGGAATCGAACCGGCGTACGCGGATTTGCAGTCCGCTGCATGACCACTCTGCCACCCGGCCATCGCTTGCGCAGCGCGAAGAGTATCCGCGAAGCGCCTAAAAAACAAAACCTCGGATGACCGAGGCTTTGTGGAATTACTTGGAGCGGGAAACGAGACTCGAACTCGCGACCCCGACCTTGGCAAGGTCGTGCTCTACCAACTGAGCTATTCCCGCGTCGTTGTCCGGCTATTTTAGATCAGATGGGGAATGTGTCAACCACTTTGCACCGGATTTTTTTCATTTTCCTTCACCTCTTCTGAATCTCCCCGCAGACTAGGCCAGGCGGCCCGCAGGTAATCGAGGCCCGACCAGATGGTGAGGACGCCGGCCACCACCAGGAGCGCCTCGCCGATGTGGTAGAGCCGCAGCGTCTCGGCGTCGTGCTGCAGCAGGAGCACCACGAGGGCCACCATCTGCATGGCCGTCTTCAACTTGCCGAGGAAGGCCACCTTCACCTTGGAGCGCGCCCCGATCTGGGCCATCCACTCGCGCAGCGCGGACACGCTGATCTCGCGCCCCACGATGATGGACGCCGTGACCGCCATCAGGATGCCCTGCCACCCGCCCCGATGGGACTGCACCAGCAGGAAGAGCGTGACGGCGATCATGAGCTTGTCGGCCACCGGATCCAGGAAGGCCCCGAACGCCGAGGTGAGGTTCAACCGCCGGGCCAGGTAGCCATCGAGCCAGTCGGTGACCGCCGCGAGGACGAAGACCACCGCCGCCGTGAGGTTGGCGCCGCGGAACGGCAGGTAGAAAACGATCACCATGACCGGGAGCAGGAGCACTCGGAACAGGGTGAGCCACGTGGGAAGGTTGATTCGCATAAGTCAGCCGGTGCGGGAAGCGATGCGTGTCGGCCTCGCGTCCAGTCAATCAGGGATGGAGCATGGCATAGATGCGTTCGGCGAGGCCGCGATCAATACCCTTTACGCTCATCAATTCCTCGACACCCGCGGCTTCCACGCCTGCGAGACCGCCGAAAGCCTTGAGCAGGGCCGCGCGGCGACGCGCGCCCACGCCGGGCACGTCTTCCAGCGTACTCCGCTCCCGCGCCGCTTCGCGACGACGGCGATGGCCGCTGATGGCGAAACGGTGCGCTTCGTCACGTACTGCCGCCACGAGATGCAGCGCAGGCGACGAGGTGCCCGGATGCAGGGTTTTGCCACTGTCCGCAAGAACGAGCGTCTCCTCGCCCGCGCGCCGCCCGGGCCCCTTGGCCACGCCGACCACGCGGATGCCCTCTTCCACGCCGAGTTCGCGCAGCACGTCCATGGCCTGGGCCACTTGCCCCGTGCCGCCGTCGATCAGCAGGATGTCGGGCTTCACCCCTCCCTCCACCACCTTCTTGAAGCGCCGGGTCAGGGCCTGGTGCATGGCCGCATAGTCGTCCCCGGGGGTGATGCCGGAAATGTTGAAACGGCGGTAATGGGATTTCTCCGGCCCCTCCGGTCCGAACACCACGCACGAGGCCACCGTCAGCTCGCCGCGCGTATGGCTGATGTCGAAGCACTCGATGCGCCTCGGCATGGTCGCCAGCTCCAGGACCTTCTGCAGGTCGTCGAAGCGCGCCAGCAAGGTGTGGCGGCTGGCCAGTCGCGACGTGAGGGCAGCGCTGGCGTTTCGCTGGGCCATCTCGAGGAAACGGGCGCGCTCACCGCGGACGCTGGGCTTGAGCGACACGACATAGCCGGCATGGTCGGACAGGACCGAAGCAAGCACGTCCATGTCCTCCACGGGATCGCTCAGCACCAGTTCGCGCGGCACCTGCCGTTCCAGGTAGTACTGCGCGATGAACTGCGACAACACGTCGGAAATGGATGCATCCGTCGGCAGCCGCGGGAAGAAGTCGCGCGACCCCAGGCTCACGCCATTGCGGAAGAACAGCACGCTCACGCAGGCCATGCCACCCTCCATGCAGCATGCGATCACGTCCATGTCGGCGCTGGCGCCCTGGACGAAATGCTGGGCCTGCAATTTGCGCAACGCGGCCACCTGGTCGCGCAGGCTCGCCGCGCGTTCGAAATTCAGGTCGCGCGACGCCCGTTCCATCGATGCTGCCAGTTCGTCGATGACGGCGCTGCTACGCCCTTCCAGGAACATCTCGGCGTGGCGCACGTCGCTCTGGTAGTCGTCCACCTCGATAAGGCGCACGCACGGGGCGCTGCAACGGCCGATCTGGTGCTGGAGGCACGGGCGCGAGCGGTTCCTGAAGTAGCTGTCCTCGCACTGGCGCACCTTGAACAGCTTCTGCATCAGGCCCAGGCTCTCGCGCACGGCGAAAGTGCTCGGGTACGGGCCGAAGTAACGACCGGGACCGGTCTTGGCGCCGCGATGGAAGGCCAGTCGCGGATAGTCCTCGCCGCCGGACAAGTAGATGTAGGGATAGCTCTTGTCGTCGCGCAGCACGATGTTGTATCGCGGCTTCAACGACTTGATCAGCTGGGATTCGAGCAGCAGGGCCTCGCCCGCGGTGCGAGTAAGCGTCACCTCCGCGCGCGCGATCTGGGAGACCATCGACGCAATGCGGGGGTCCATCGGCGGCTTCAGGAAGTAATTCCCTACCCGCTTCTTGAGATTGGCCGCCTTGCCGACGTACAGAAGCTCGTCTTCCGCATCGAAATAGCGGTAGACGCCGGGAGAGGTGGTGAGATGGCGGACGAAGGCCTTGCCGTCGAACGGATGCGACTCGGTGTGCTCCATGCCGCCATTTTACCGCGTTGGCGGGCCACAGACGCGAAGACGCCGGCATGGGATGGGCCATGCCGGCGGGACCTTCCTTGGGGTGTCGCCGTCCTGCTGAGGGGTGAGTGTGGCGACGGGATTAGGTTACGTCGTAGGCCTCGTTCGCGCGCTCGGCCGAGGCCTGCGCGGCTTGTCGGACGCCCCCGCTCACTCGTGCAGGGGAAACCTTACGATCGCTGTCTGGCTTGCCCGGCGAGCCAGCGCTCGGCCCGGTCCAGGTCGTCGGCCGTGTCGATGCCCGGGGGAAACGGCTCGGGCGTCGGGCGTACGGAGATGGCGTATCCGTGTTCGAGGGCCCGCAACTGTTCCAGGGACTCGGCCTGCTCCAGCGGTGTCCGCGGAAGGGCCGCAAGGCGCCGCAGGAAGCCCGCGCGATAGGCGTAGATGCCGATGTGACGCAGGAAAGGCACGTCGGGTGGAAGCGACCCGCGGTCCTGCGCGAAGGCGTCGCGGGCCCATGGCGCGGGGGCCCGCGTGAAATAAAGGGCGCGGCCGTGTCCGCCGCGAACCACCTTGACGACGTTCGGATCGAAGAGCTCCCCGGCGTCTTCGATGGGCGCGGCCAGCGTGGCCATGGGCGCCTCGTCGCCCGCCAGCGTCGCCACCACGGCCCGGATACCGGCGGCGGGGGCGAAGGGCTCGTCACCCTGGAGGTTGACGATCACCGTGTCGTCCGGCCAACCGAAGTGGCCGACGGTTTCCGCGATGCGGTCGCTGCCGGAGGCGTGATCCGGCCGGGTCATGCAGACCAGGATGTCGCCACATCCGCGCAGTTCGCGCACCACCCGGTCGTCATCGGTGGCCACGACCACCTGCGCGGCACCCGCCTGCGCCGCCCTCGCCGCCACACGGCGGATCATGGATTCCCCACCGATCTTCAGCAGCGGCTTGCCCGGCAGCCGGGTGGAGCCGAAGCGCGCGGGCACCACGACGACGAACGGGGGAAGCTTCATGACCATTGGCGATGTCCGGCTCAGGGGACGTGAAGCGTAGCGCCTTCGTACCGCACGCGTAATGTGCGAACTCGCCCAGCCACGCAACGTGGCTGGATCACTTCGACGCCTCGAGCCCGAAGCCCGCACCGTTGGCCAGTTCCATGAAACCCGGGAACGACGTGGCCACGTTGGCGCAGTCGCCGATGGTGATGGGCCCATCGGCCACGAGCCCGGCGATGGCGAAGCTCATCGCGATGCGGTGGTCGCCATGGCTGTCGATGCTGCCGGAACGCACGCCGCCACCGTGGATGACGGCGCCATCCGGCAGTTCCTCGACCGCGACGCCACATGCCTTGAGCCCGTTGGCCATGCTCGCGATGCGGTCCGATTCCTTGACGCGCAGTTCCGCCGCGCCGCGGATGGTGGTCGTGCCCTCGGCCACGGCCGCGGCCACGAACAACGCCGGGAACTCGTCGATCATGTCCGGCACGATCTCCTCGGGCAGCGCCACCCCGCGAAGCGGTGCATGACGAACGACCAGGTCCGCGATCGTCTCGCCGCCACTCGAGCGCTCGTTCTCCACGGCGATGTCGGCGCCCATCAGGCGCAACGCCCGGAGCAGGCCTGTTCGCCGCGGATTGAGCCCCACCCCGACGAGGCGCAGCAGGGAGCCGGGAACGATGGTGGCCGCGACTATGAAAAAGGCAGCGGAAGAAAAGTCGGCAGGCACGTCCACGTCGGCGGCATGCAGTACGTGCCCACCCTCGAGCCGTGCGCGGCCCGGGGAGTAGTCGATAGGCCAACCGAAGGCCTTCAGCATGCTCTCGGTGTAGTCGCGGGTGGGATGCGGTTCCACCACCTCCGTGAACCCATCGGCGTACAGGCCCGCGAGCAGCAGCGCCGACTTGATCTGGGCGCTTGCCACCGGCGGGTGGTACGTCAGGCCACGGAGCCGTGCCCCACCGCGGATGCGAAGCGGCGGCTTCCCCTCGTTCGTGTCGATCGAAGCGCCCATCTCCGCCAGCGGATCCGTCACGCGGCGCATCGGCCGGCGCGACAGCGATTCGTCGCCCACGAGCGTGGAGTCGAACGCCTGGCCCGCGAGCAGGCCGGCCAGGAGACGCATGCCCGTGCCGGCGTTACCGCAATCGAGGGGCTCCGACGTGCCGCGCAGGCCATGCAGGCCGACGCCGTGGACGATGCGTTCGCCCGGCGACGGTGTTTCGAACCCCACGCCGAGCTTGCCCAGGATGGATGCGGTGGCGAGGGTGTCCTCGCCCTCCAGGAATCCGCGGATGTGCGTGACACCCTCCGCGATCGCCCCGAACATCAATGCGCGATGCGACACCGACTTGTCGCCGGGGACGACGATCTCGCCGAGCAAGGGGCCGCCCTTCCGGCTCACCCAATCGAGACGGTTCACGGCAGGTGCTCCAGCAGGCGCTCGAGTTCCGCGCGGCTCCCTATGCTGATGCGCACCGTATGCGGCAGGCGATAGCCGACCATGGGCCGCACGATCACGCCACGCTCGAACAGGTGCGCCTCGAACGGGGCCGCATCGCGGCCGAGGTCCAACAGCAGGAAATTGGTCTGCGATGGCAACACACGGAAGCCGCGCGCGCTCAGCTGTTCGGCAAGCCATGCCCGGTCGACGCGGTTCGTCTCACGCACGCGGTGCAGATGATCGGCATCGCCGAGGGCCGCTTCCGCCGCCGCCAGCGCCACGCCGTTCACGTTGAACGACTCGCGCAGGCGTTCGCACACCGCCGCCACGGAAGGATGGCTCAGCATGTATCCGATGCGCAGGCCGGCGAGTGCGTATGCTTTCGAGAACGTGCGCGTGACCACCAGGTTCGGGAAGCGGTCGAGGAAGTGCGCGGCCGTCGTCAGGCCTTCGGCGTCGACATATTCGTGGTAAGCCTCGTCCACGACGACGAGCGTCCGCGACGGCACCTTGCGGAGGAAGGCTTCCAGCGCGGCGTCGCCGAACCAGGTACCTGTGGGATTGTTCGGATTGGCGAGGTACACCAGCCGCGTGTTTTCGGTGACGGTTTTCGCCAGCGCATCCAGGTCGTGACCGTAAGGCGCTTCCGGATGGTCGGCGGGAAGCGCCGGCACGGCGATCGAGGGCGCACCCGCTGCCGCCGCGGCGATGGGGAACACCGCGAAGCCGAACTGCGAATGCAGCACGGGATGCTCGGCATCCGCGAAGCATTGCGCGAGCAGCATCAGCAGTTCATGCGAGCCGTTGCCGAGCGTGATGCCGGGCACCGGAACACCGTGCGCGGCGGACAAGGCTCGTTTCAGCGACGCGCCAAGCGGATCGGGATACCGCCACACCTCATCCAGCGCGTCGGTGGCGGCGCGCATGGCAAGGGGGCTAGGACCCAACGGGTTCTCGTTCGAACCGAGTTCGGAGATGGCCGGACCGAAGCGCCGGCGCAGTGCCGGGAGGTCATGGCCGGGGTCGTAGGCGCGGAGTGCCGACGTCGCCCTGTTGGCGAGCGTGGCTGCATCGAATGAAGAGGTCATGGAAGGGCGACAGGGTAAGAGCCAAGCACGCGTACGTCGGCGGCGGCGGGTTTCATTTCTTCGAGCGCGGCCTGCAAGGCCGGATCGTCCACATGGCCGGACACGTCGATGAAAAACGCGTACTGCCACTTGCCCGTATGTGCCGGACGGGACTCGATACGGTTCATGCTGATGTCGTGTTTCGCCAGCGGACTCAACACGTCGTACAGCGCACCCGGTTTGTCGCGTACCGACACCAGCAGCGACGTGCGGTCGTTGCCCGACGCGGGAAAGATCGAGCGGCCGATGACGAGGAAGCGCGTGGTGTTGTCGGAACGGTCCTCGATGGGACCGGCAACGGTCTTGAGACCATAGACGCGGCCGGCCGTTTCCCCCGCGATCGCGGCGGATTCCGGCGAAAGGCGGGCCGTGCGCGCGGCTTCGGCGTTGCTCGATACCGGCACGCGCTCGGCGTGCGGAAGGTTCACGCGCAACCAGCCCTGGCACTGCTGCAATGACTGCGGGTGGGAGTACACACGCTTCACGTCTTTCAGTTCGCCGCTCAACGAAAGCAGGTTCTGGTGGACGCGAAGCTCGACCTCACCGCAGATGGTGGCCTTCGACACGAGGAACATGTCCAGCGTCATCTGGATCATGCCCTGCCCCGAGTTCTCCACCGGCACCACGCCGAAGTCGGCGTTGCCGGCCGCAACCTCCTGGAACACCTCTTCGATGCTGCCCAATGGCAGGCCGTAAGCGGCGTGACCGAAGTGCTTGCGCACGGCCTGCTCGCTGAAGGTGCCTTCGGGACCGAGGAAGCCAATCTTCAGCGGCTGCTGCTGCGACAGGCACGACGACATGATCTCGCGGAATAACCGCACCAGTTCCGCATTGGGCAGCGGACCGTCGTTGCGGTCGATCACACCGCGCAGTACCTGAGCCTCACGTTCGGGTCGGTAATACTCCACCGCCGCCTTCAACGGGCCCTTGGCCCGCCCGACCTGCTGCGCCCACCGGGCGCGTTCGCTGATGAGCGATTGCAGTTGCTGGTCGATGCTGTCGATGCGCGTGCGCGCCTCGGCGAGCGTGGCTTGTTTGTCGGCAGGGGTCTTGCTCATGGACTTCCAGGCGGCTAAGTGGTTGCAGGTGAAACGTTTGTCCCCGCGTTGCAATGCTGCAGCGCGGCGACTTCCGACTTTAACCGTGCCGCGCCGCAAAGTCCCGCATGAATTGCACGAGCGCTTCCACCGCGGGCTGCGACACCGCGTTGTACAGGGATGCACGCATGCCTCCCACGGCCTTGTGCCCCTTGAGGCCGATGAAACCGGCGGCCTCGGATTCCGCGAGGAAGGCACGGTCCAGCGCAGCATCGTGCAAGACGAAGGACACATTCATGCGCGAACGAGCGGCGCGCTCCACATCGTTGCGGTAG
>NZ_JBNDHZ010000008.1:0-102361 GCF_056755355.1 Luteibacter sp. HAY1-4A | reverse complement strand
AGATGTGTATAAGAGACAGGCACGGCCCTCGCCGGCCGCGCTGCTATACTCGCGTGCTACCCGTTCCACCGGACAAACCCATGATCAACGACATCAAGAAAGATGCTGAGACCCGCATGGGCAAGAGCATCGACTCGCTCAAGCACGACCTGAAGACCATCCGCACCGGTCGCGCGAATCCGTCGATCCTCGAGAACATCAAGGTGCCCTACTACGGCACCGACACCCCGCTCTCCCAGGTGGCCAACGTCACCACGCCGGACGCGCGCTCCCTCTCGGTGAAGCCGTTCGACAAGAGCATGGTCGGCCCGATCGAAAAGGCCATCATGGCATCGGACCTCGGTATCACCCCGACCACGATGGGCATGGACATCCGCCTGAACTTCCCGCCCCCGACCGAGGAGCGCCGCAAGGAGCTCGCCAAGAGCGTGGCGAAGGAAGGCGAGCAGGCGAAGATCGCCATCCGCAACGTGCGCCGCGACGCCATCCAGCACGTGGACAAGCTGCTGAAGGACAAGACAATCACGGAAGACGACAAGAAGCGCGCCGACGACGACATCCAGAAGCTGACCGACAAGTACGTCAAGGAAGTGGACGACGTGGTCAAGGACAAGGAAAAGGAGCTGATGGCGCTCTGAGGCGCCATCGGTCCGGCACCCATGGCAGCGAAGCCCGTCGACCGGGTTCCCCGCCACATCGCCATCGTCATGGATGGGAACGGCCGCTGGGCGAAGCAGCGCCTGCGTCCGCGTCCGTTCGGTCACCACGCCGGCCAGAAGGCGGTGCGGGAAGCGGTGGAGTTCTGCCTGCGCAAAGGTGTCGCCTCGCTCACGCTGTTCGCGTTCTCCAGTGAGAACTGGCAACGCCCCGCCACCGAGGTGTCGGCGCTCATGGAGCTTTTCCTGAAGGCGCTGGACAAGGAAGTGGACGAACTGCACGGCAACGGTGTGCGCATCCGCTTCATCGGCAATCTCGACGCCTTCGCGCCGGAACTGCGCAACCGCATGCTCGGCGCCATGGAACGCACGGCCGGAAACACCGCGCTCAACATGAACGTGGCGGTGAACTATGGCGGGCGCTGGGACATCGCCCAGGCGGCGCGTCTCGCCGCCGAAGCCGTCGCGCGGGGCGAGTTCGCCGCCGCCGACATCGACGAACAACGCCTGCACGGATACACCTGCCTGGCCGACCAGCCTCCGCTCGACCTCTTCATCCGTACGGGCGGCGAGCGCCGGGTGAGCAACTTCCTGCTCTGGCAGATCGCCTATGCCGAGCTCTATTTCACCGACACCCTGTGGCCGGACGTCGACCATGCATGCCTCGCCGAGGCGCTGGACGATTACGCTCGCCGCGAGCGCCGTTACGGGCGCACGGGCGAACAGGTCACGGGCTGACGCCGGAATCCCATGCTGAAGCAACGCATCACCACCGCCGCGATCCTCATTCCGCTGGTCCTGGCGCTCATCCTGCTGCCACCCACGACCTTCTTCGCGTCGCTGGTCGCCATCGTCTTCGTCGGCGCCGCGTGGGAATGGAGCCTGCTGTCGGGCTGCCGCACCCAGGCCGGCCGCGGCATCGTCGCCGCGGCGGCCGCCGCCATCTTCGTCGCGCTGATCGCCGTGCGCACGCCTGGCCTTCTCCTCATGCTGACCCTGATCGGCGTCGCATGGTGGATCGGCTGCTGCTTCTGGCTCCGCCATTTCACCTTCGCGGCCGCGCCGAATGCCGAGAACCGCATGCTCAAGCTCGGCGTGGGTGCGTTGGTGATCGTGCCCTCGTTCGCTTCGGCCATCCTGCTGCACGCAAGCAGCCGCGGGAACTGGTGGACGCTGCTGGCCCTCGTGATCGTATGGGCCGCCGACACCGGCGCGTATTTCAGCGGCCGGCATTTCGGGCGGCGCAAGCTCGCGCCGCGCATCAGCCCGGGGAAGACCTGGGCGGGCGTTTATGGCGCCATTGTCGCTGGCGGGTTCGTCGCCGTGCTCGGCGGTTTCCTGATCGGCGTGCGTGACGGCGGCCAGCTCGTCGGACTGCTGCTGCTCGGTGTGGTCACCGTCGGCATCGCCGTGGTGGGCGACCTCTTCGAGAGCCTGATGAAGCGCCACGCCACCGTGAAGGACTCGGGCAACCTGTTCCCGGGCCATGGCGGCCTGCTCGACCGCCTGGACAGCGTCTTCGCGGCCTTGCCGGTGTTCGCCGCCGGCAAGCTCCTGCTGGGTCTTTGACCATGACCGTGCGCCAGGTCGCCGTGCTCGGTGCCACCGGGTCCATCGGCGGCAGCACGCTCGACGTGGTCGCGCGCCACCCCGATCGCTTCCGTGCCAGCGTGCTCGCGGCGAATCGCGACACCGAGGGCCTGGCCGCGCTCTGCGCGCGCTTCCGGCCCGACCTCGCCATCGTCGCCGACCCCGCGATGGAAGCGGACCTTTCCCGGCGCCTCGCCGCGGCAGGAGTGCGCTGCGATGTCGCCAGCGGCGCCGACGCCGTGACCACGGCAGCCGCCGGGCCGCTCTGCGACACGGTGGTGGCCGCCATCGTCGGCGCGGCCGGTCTCGATTCCACCCTCGCCGCGGCCCGCGCCGGAAAGCGCCTGCTGCTGGCGAACAAGGAATCCATCGTGATGGCGGGCGCCTTGTTGCTCGAAGCCCTGCGCCAGGGCGGCGGCGATCTCATCCCCGTGGATTCCGAACACAACGCCATCTTCCAGTGCCTGCCGGGCGGCCGGCCGGACCTCGGCCGCGCGGGAGTGCGGCGGATCATCCTCACCGCGTCGGGCGGCCCGTTCCGCGGGCGCACCCGGGCCGAACTCGGCCGGATCACCCCGGACGAGGCCTGCGCCCATCCGAAATGGTCGATGGGGCGGAAGATCTCGGTGGACTCGGCCACGCTGATGAACAAGGGCCTGGAGGTCATCGAGGCCCACCACCTGTTCGCGGCGCCGGTCGACGCCATCGAAGTCGTGGTGCACCCGCAAAGCCTGGTGCATTCGCTGGTCGACTACGTCGACGGCTCGGTGCTGGCCCAGCTCGGCAACCCGGACATGCGCACGGCCATCGCCTGCGCCCTCGCCTGGCCCGAACGGATCGAGGCCGGCGTAGCCCCGCTGGACCTGGCCGCGCACGCGCGGCTCGATTTCGAAAATCCGGATACCGACACCTTCCGCTGCCTCGCCCTGGCCTTCGCGGCCCTGCGCGAGGGCGGCGACGCCACCGCCATCCTCAACGCCGCCAACGAGGTAGCCGTCGAGGCTTTCCTGGCCGGCTCCCTCCCCTTCCTCGGTATCGCCGAGGTCGTCGAACGCGTTCTCGCGGAACTGCCGGCCCAACCCGTGGTCGATGTCCAGACCCTCGTCGCCCGCGACGACGAGGCGCGCCGGGCCGCCAGGGGCGTGCTCCACCGCGCTTACTGCTAAACTCGCTCCACCCAAACGTTTTTCCACCGAGACCCACCCTCCCCGATGAGCCCCGTACTAGGTTCCGTGTTCTGGCTACTGGTCACGCTTGGCGTGCTGGTGACCTTCCATGAATTCGGCCATTACTGGGTCGCGCGCCGCTGTGGCGTGCGGGTGCTGCGTTTTTCGGTGGGCTTCGGCCGTCCGCTGTGGCGCCGCGTGGCGAAGGACGGCACGGAATACCAGATCGCCGCCATTCCGCTCGGCGGCTACGTCAAGATGCTCGACGCCCGCGAGGGCGACGTTCCCGCCGCCGAGCGCGGCCAGGAATTCACCGGCAAGTCCGTGTGGAAGCGTATCGCCATCGTGGCGGCGGGCCCCGCGTTCAATCTCCTCTTCACCATCGCCGCGTTCTGGGCGATGTATATGATCGGCAAGCCCGACGTGGCGCCCATCGTCACCGCGCACCAGGGCACGGTGGCGGCCGCGGCCGGCATCCGTCCGGGCGACCGTCTCGTCGCCATGAACGGCGATCCGGTCAACAACTGGAGCGACGCCACCGAGGTCCTCGCCAACGGCCTGCTCGGCAGCGAGCCGTTGCCGGTCAGGGTGCAGGGCACCGACGGCGCGCAGCGCGATGTCGTGCTGCCGCTCCAGCGCCTGGAAGGCGGCGGCGACATCGGCAAGCGCTTCACCCAGCTGGGCATGAGCCTGCAGGCGCCGCCGGTCGTGGGCGAGGTGGTCAAGGGCGACCCGGCCTCCCTCGCGGGCATCCGCGCCGGCGACCGCATCCTCAGCGTCAACGGCAAGCCCGTTTCGGATTTCGACGACTTCACCAGGCTCGTTCCGGAACAGGCCGCCATTTCCCCGAAGCTCGCAGTCGCCGTGCAGCGCGACGGCCAGACGAAAACCTTCGAGGTCACCGCGCGCATGAAGTCGGAGCAGGGCCAGCCGGTCCGCTGGCTCATCGGCGTGGCCCGCCAGCCCCTGGAAGAGGCCACCCTGCGCTACGGCCCCGCGCGTGCCTTCAGCGAGTCGCTGCGCGCCACCTGGACCGGCACGACTTCCACCTTCAACCTGATCGGCAAGATGCTTTCGGGTGAGGCGTCCACCAAGAACCTGTCCGGCGTCATCGGCATCGCCCAGGTGGCAAACGACTCGGCGAATCGCGGCCTGGGATGGTTCCTCAACTTCCTCGCGCTGGTGTCGCTCAGCCTGGCCATCCTGAACCTCCTGCCGATCCCGGTCTTGGACGGTGGACACCTGCTGTATTACCTTATCGAGTTGATCAAGGGCAGCCCGGTCAGCGAACGCACCATGATCGCTGGCCAGTACGTGGGGATCGTCCTGCTGTTCACTTTGATGGGGCTGGCGTTCTTCAACGACATCCAACGAATGCTTGTCTCGTGAGCCACCAGCTCGCGACGCAACCGTATCACCCAGGCTCCTGGCGCTCCCGCGCCCTGCGCCGAACGACGCAAGGCAAGAGTCTTGCGCGTGCTCCTCTTCGGTCGCCGGCCTCGTCCGCTGTCGACTGGAATTAACCCAACGGAATCGACGATGAAGCGTATCGCCGCCCTGATCCTGCTTGCCTCCCTGTCCGCCAATGCGCTTGCTGCCTTCGAGCCGTTCGTCGTTTCCGACATCCGTATCGATGGCCTGACGCGTATCGCGCAGGGCACGGTGCTGAGCTACCTGCCGATCGAAAAGGGTGAAACCCTTAGCGACGACAAGGCGCAGGCTGCCATTCGCGCCCTTTACCAGACCAAGTTCTTCAGCGACGTGGAACTCGACCGCCAGGGTGACATCCTGGTCATCAAGGTCATCGAGCGACCCGCCATCGCCAAGCTCACGCTGCGCGGCAACAAGGACATCAAGGAAGATGACCTCCGCAAAGGCCTGAAGGAGATCGGCCTGGCCGAAGGCGAAACCTTCGACCGCCTCTCGCTGGACCGCGTGCAGCAGGAACTCATCCGCCAGTACTACAACCGCGGCAAGTACAACGTCTCGGTCGACCCGCACGTGACGAAGCTCGACCGCAATCGCGTGGCGATCGACATCGAGATCCGCGAAGGCAAGGCGGCGAAGATCAAGGAGATCAACGTCATCGGCAACAAGGCCTTCAGCGACAAGGACATTCGCGACGGCTTCGAGTCGAACACCACGAACTGGCTGTCCTGGTATTCCAAGGACGACCAGTATTCGCGCGAGAAGCTCTCCGGCGACCTGGAGAAGCTCAGCAACTACTACATGAACCGCGGCTACGCCGACTTCGGCATCGACTCCACCCAGGTGGCGATCAGCCCGGACAAGCGCGCGATGTACGTCGACGCCAGCGTGAAGGAAGGCGAGGTCTATACCGTCTCCGACGTGAAGCTCCTCGGCGAGCTCATCCTGCCGGAAGAGACCCTGCGCAAGCTGGTCTTCATCCATAAGGGCGACACCTTCAACCGCGGCGCCATCGAAGCCAGCACCGACGCCATCAAGGGCATCCTCGCGAACATCGGCTACGCCTTCGCGAAGGTCACGCCGATTCCGAAGCTCGACAAGGACAAGCGCACCGCCGACCTCACGCTCTTCATCGAGCCGGGCAAGCGCGTCTATGTGCGCCGCGTTGTCTTCCAGGGCAACACCCGCACGGAAGACGAAGTGCTCCGCCGCGAAATGCGCCAGCTCGAAGGCGCGTGGTACTCGCAGGGCGCCATCGATCGTTCGAAGACCCGCCTGCAGCGCCTCGGTTACTTCAAGACCGTGGACATCGACAAGGCGCTGGTTCCCGGCACCGTCGACCAGGTGGACCTCACCGCCAAGGTGGAAGAACAGTCCGCCGGCTCGCTGATGTTCGGCGTGGGCTACTCGCAGTACTCGGGCATCATTCTGTCGGCCTCGGTGTCGCAGAACAACTTCCTCGGTACCGGCGACCGCTTCTCCATCGCCGCGGAAACCAGCACGTACTACAAGCGCGTCAACGCCAGCTACACCAACCCGTACCTCACCGATTCGAACATCTCGATCGGCTACAACCTCGGGTACAGCAAGCTCGACTACGGCGACACCGACCTCGCCAACTACACCTACAGCACCAAGTCGTTCGAAACCACGGTGTCGATCCCGATCACCGACTTCGACAACGTGTCGACGAGCCTCGGCGTCAGCTCGAACCTGATCAACACCTCGTTCTACACGCCACAGGAACTGGTGGCTTACCAGAACGCGCTGGGCAACAAGACGATCCATTCGTGGACGTCCAGCCTCGGTTACTCGCACGACACGCGTAACAGCTACTGGGCGCCCACCCGCGGCGGCCAGCTCACCGCGTCCGTTTCGGGCGCGCTGCCGGGTTCCACCGTGCAGTTCTACAAGCTGTTCGGCGAAGCCAACCATTACTGGCCCATCGGCAAGGGCTTCGTGCTCTACCTCGACGGCCAGATCGGCTACGGCAAGACCTACGGGCAGACCTACGACAACGACGGCTACCTGATCAACGCCGACGGCACTCGCGGCGCGCAGATCTACAAGAAGGGCGACAAGATCGACTTCCCCTTCTGGGAGAACTACTACGCGGGCGGCGTGCGCGACGTGCGCGGCTTCCAGGACAATACCCTGGGTCCGCGCCTCTGCGACGGCCTCTCCACCACGCGCGAGCCGGATGCCAAGGGTCGCTGCTCCGGCGGTGCCTACACCTACGGGCAGCCGGTCGGTGGCGCGTTCAAGGTGTTGGGTACCGCGCAGGTCTTCCTGCCGCTGCCCTTCCTGAAGGACGTGAACACTGCCCGCGTGTCCTGGTTCGTCGACGTCGGCAACGTCTACAAGAACTACGCCGCCTTCGACGCCAGCGAACTGCGCGCCTCCACGGGCCTCTCGCTGCAGTGGCAGGCGCCGATCGGCCCGCTGATCATCAACTTCGCCGTGCCGTTCCGTAAGAAGGACGCCGACAGCCGCTTCGTCGAGCGCATCCAGTTCACCTTCGGCAACACGTTCTAAACAGACGAGACATGTGGGAGCCGGCTTGCCGGCGATCCCGCGGCAGCGGGCAAGCTTGTCGCAAGCGGCCATCGCCGCTAAAGCGGCTCCCACACGAAGACCCTGTAGAATTACGGGGGTGGCCAACCAGCCACCCCTTTCTTTTGGGAGCTTTCCGTGAGCGGAATTCCGCAATTCACCCTTGCCGAGCTGGCAGAGCGCTTCGGGCTGGAAGCGCACGGCGACCCGTCCACCACCGTGGACGGTGTCGGTACGCTGGCCACCGCCACGCCGAACCAGTTCACCTTCCTCTCCAATCCGAAGTACACCTCGCAACTGGCCGATTCGCAGGCCGGCATCGTCGTGCTCAACGCCGACGCCTTGCCGCTGCGCAACGGCGCCGCGCTGGTCGCCAAGGATCCCTACGTCGCCTACGCGAAGATCGCCGCGCTGTTCGAGCGCCACGCCGATGCGCCGCACGGCATCCACGTGAGCGCCGTGGTGGCCCCCTCCGCGCGCGTCCACCCCACGGCCAGCGTGGGCCCCTGTTGCGTCGTCGAAGACGGCGCGGTGATCGAGGAAGGCGTGGTCCTCGGCCCGCATTGCACCATCGGTCCGGGATGCGTGGTCGGCGCGGACTCCCGCCTGGTGGCGCGCGTGACGCTGGTGATCCGCGTCACCCTCGGAAAGCGCGTGCTGGTCCATCCCGGCGCCGTCATCGGCGCCGACGGTTTCGGCATCGCCTTCGACCGCGACCGCTGGGTAAAGCTGCCGCAGCTCGGCGGCGTGCGCATCGGCGACGACTGCGAAATCGGCGCGAACACCACCATCGACCGCGGCGCGCTGGAAGACACCGTGCTGGAAGAAGACGTCCGCCTCGACAACCAGATCCAGATCGCCCACAACGTCCATATCGGCGCGCATACCGCCATGGCCGGCTGTTCCGCCGTGGCCGGCAGCGCGAAAATCGGCCGCTACTGCCTCATCGGCGGTAACGCGGGCATCCTCGGACACCTCGAACTGGCCGACCGGGTTACCATCACGGCGAAAAGCCTCGTGACCGCCTCGATCAGGGAACCCGGCGAATATTCCTCGGGGTCCCCGCTGCAGGAAAACCGCCTGTGGCGGCGCAACGCGGCGCGCATGAAACATCTCGACGAGTACGCGCGCCGCCTTGCGGCGCTGGAAAAGGACAAAGGGCAATGACCGAAATGAAAGCTGCCGTGACGCTCCCCGTGAACGTGGAGGAGATCCAGCGGCTCCTGCCGCACCGCTACCCGTTCCTGCTGGTGGACCGGGTGATTTCGATCGATCCCGGCAAGACGATCACGGCGATCAAGAACGTCAGCATCAACGAGCCCTTCTTCCAGGGTCATTTTCCCGGCCATCCCGTCATGCCCGGCGTGCTCATCGTCGAGGCCATGGCCCAGACGGCGGGCCTGCTCACGCAGATCACCAGCCAGGTGGACGGCCAGTCCGGCAGCCCGTTGTTCTACCTCGTGAAGGTGGATAACGCGCGCTTCTCCGCCGTCGTGGCGCCCGGCGACCAGCTGGTGATGGAGGTATCGCTGAAGCGCCTCATCCGCGGCATGGGCCTGTTCGAGGCCAAGGCCTCGGTGGATGGCAAAGTGGTGGCCTGCTGCGAACTGATGTGCGCCGCAAGGAGCGACAAATGATCCACGCCACCGCGCAGATCGATCCGTCCGCGCGCATCGCGGACAACGTCAGCATCGGTGCCTACAGCGTCATCGGCGCCGACGTGGTCATCGGCGAGGGCACCACGATCGGCCCGCACGTGGTGATCGAAGGTCCCACCACCATCGGCCGCGACAACCGCATCTCCCAGTTCGCCTCCATCGGAGGGCCGCCGCAGGACAAGAAGTTCAAGGGCGAGCGCACCGAACTGGTCATCGGCGACCGCAACCTCATCCGCGAATTCGTCACCATCAACCGCGGCACCGGCGACGGTGGCGGCATCACCCGCATCGGCGATGACAACTGGCTGCTGGCCTACGTGCACGTAGCACACGACTGCCAGATCGGAAACAACGTGGTGTTCTCCAATTACTCGGCGCTGGCCGGGCATGCGGAGATCGGCGACTGGACGATCCTCTCGGGCTTCTCCGGCGTGCACCAGTTCTGCAAGGTGGGCGCCCACGCCTTCATCGGCATGGGCTGCCTCGTCGGCTCCGACGTGCCGCCATTCGTGATGATGGCCAACGAAACCCGCGGCCGTCCGCGCGGCATCAACAGCGAAGGCCTGAAGCGTCGCGGCTTCGACACCGCCCGCATCGCCGCCATCAAGCGCGCCTACCGCACGCTGTACATGGCCGGGCTTCCGCTGGCGGAAGCGCGCGAGCAACTGGTGGCGCAGGCCGAAGGCAGTGAAGACGTGCGCCAGATGCTCGAGTTCCTCGACCGCAGCGAGCGGGCGCTCGCGAGGTAACGATCGCCGGCGCTACCATGGCGCCGACGATCCGTCGCCCCTGCGCAGGCAGGGGCCCAGCGCCTTAGCCGGCTGGGGAATCCCATCACCATGCAGCAGACCCGACCTTCCACCGACGCCCCCCTGATTGCCCTGATCGCGGGCGAGGACTCCGGCGACCAGTTGGGCGCCGATCTCATCAATGCCCTGCGCCACCGCTATCCGCGAGCACGCTTCGTGGGCATCGGCGGGCATCGCATGGTCGAGCGCGGATTCGAATCCTGGTACGACATCCGCGAACTCTCGGTCATGGGCTTCGCCGAGGTGGTGAAGCACCTCCCGCGCCTGCTTCGCCTGCGCCGGGAGTTACTGGCGAAGCTGTTTGCCGAGCGCCCGGCGCTTACCGTCGGCATCGACGCACCTGATTTCAACCTCGCCGTGGAGCGCAAGCTGCGGGAAGGCGGGCTCACGACGGCGCATTATGTAAGTCCCTCCGTTTGGGCTTGGCGCGAGAATCGCGCTGCGAAAATCGGCCGATCGGCCGCGCGCGTGCTCTGCCTGTTTCCCATGGAGCCGCCGATCTATGCCAAGCATGGCGTGGACGCCCGCTTCGTGGGTCATCCCCTCGCCGACCGCTTCCCCATGGTGTCCGGGCGCGACGCCCCACGCGAAGCACTTGGCCTGCCGCACGACGCGCCGGTGCTCGCGGTGCTGCCCGGCAGCCGGCCCAGCGAGATCGAGCGCACCGGCGCCATCTTCATCGAGGCGGCGAAGCGCGTGGCCGGGGCCATGCCAGGGCTGCGCATCGTCGTGCCCGCGGCGAACGAGCGGGTGCACGCGCGCCTCGCCGCGCTGCTCCAGGATTTCCCGGGCGTGCCGCCTCTGCTCATCGATGGGCACGCACACGAGGCCATGCTGGCTGCCGACGCCGTACTGCTGGCGTCAGGCACGGCCACGCTCGAAGCGATGCTCGCCAAGCGGCCGATGGTGGTGGGCTACCGCGTGTCGCCAACCAGCTACCGCATCGCCAAGGCCCTGCGCATGCTGAAGACCGACGTCTACAGCCTGCCCAACATCCTCGCCCGTGCCTGCGGCCTCGGCCGGGAGCGCCTGGTGCCGGAGTTCATGCAGGACGACTGCACTCCCGAGAACCTCGCGCGCGCCACGCTGGAGCTTCTGGCGGACAGCGAACGCCGCGGCGCCATCGTCGCCGCGTTCGAATACCTGCACCAGGAACTCCGTGGCGGCCTCGAAGGCCGCGCCGCCGACCATGCGGCCGACGCGCTGGCCGATCTCATCACGCCAAGCCATTCCTTGTAGGAGCCGCCATGGCGGCGAGGGGAACATGCGACAACGCTTCACCGCTCCGTTGGCTTCTCGCCGCCATGGCGGCTCCTACAGCATCGGGTCGGGACTTGCCGCTGCCTTGCCTCGGACAGTACCCTCCCCGCCATGCCTCGCCGCCGTAACGTCACCTCCCAGCTTGCCCGCGACCTCGTTGTCGCCGGCGTGGACGAGGCCGGACGCGGCCCCCTGGCCGGGCCGGTGGTGGTCGCGGCGGTGATCCTCGACCCCACGCGCCCCATTCGCGGACTCGACGACTCGAAGCAGTTGCCCGAAGCGGTGCGTGAGAAGCTGTACGGCCGGATCGTCGAGCGCGCACTCGCCTACTGCGTGATCTTCGTGGAGCGCGAAGAGATCGACCGGATCAACATCTTCCAGGCGACCATGGTCGGTATGACCCGCGCCCTCCGGGGCCTGTCGCTGACGCCGCACATGGCCCTCGTGGACGGCAATCGCCTGCCGCGCACCCTTCCCTGCGAAGGCAGGGCGGTGATCGGCGGCGACGGCTCGGAGCCCGCCATCAGCGCGGCGTCCATCCTCGCCAAGGTCAGCCGTGACCGGCACATGACGGCCCTGGACAGCGTTCACCCCGGCTATGGCTTCGCCCGGCACAAGGGCTATGCGGTGCCCGAGCACCTCGAGGCCCTGGACCGGCTGGGCCCCTGCGAGGTGCACAGGCGCAGCTTCGCGCCCGTGAAGCGCTGGTTCGAGCCCGAGGCCGAACCGGCGCCGATGGACGATCTTTTTGCCGGATCCGTGGACGACGAACCGGCCCTCCTCGTTGCCGGGGTGGCGGCCTGACCTGGCCTTTTGGCCTAGCCTAAAGTCCTGCAGCACCCTGCCGATACGAAGGCTAACGCCCTCCTCCAAGGGTTGGCGTAGCCCTTTCCCTATCGACAGGTAACACCCATGAAGAAGCTCGTCATCGCCATCGCGCTGTTTGCTGCCGCTCCCTTGTCCGCCCAGGCCGCGTGCGCCGCCAAGGACTTCACCATCGACGGCTTCGCCGTGAAGCTCCAGCAGGGTGCGGGCCAGCCGCGCTTCAGCATGAAGGGCAACCTGGTGAACAAGTGCGCGGAAGCAGCCGCCGCGCAGATCCGCATCGACGCGAAGGACGCTTCCGGCAAGGTCGTTGCCAGCAAGCAGGGCTGGCCGGCCGGCACGTCGAACATCGAACCGGGCAAGAGCGTCGACTTCGACCTCGGCCGCCTGTTCCGCTACTCCGCCGACATGCAGGACTACACGGTCGTCGTGTCGGACGTGAAGGCCTGGTAAGACCGGCCCCGGCGCGGGAGCCGCCTTCGCGTCTCCCGCGTCAGCCCGTTCAAATGGCGAGCCAGGGCACCTTCTCGCCCTGGACGAACGCCGTGTCCCGCGCGCGCAACCAGACCAGGGCATGCGCCGAGGCCAGGTTGCTCAGCATGTGCGACTCCTGGCGCGGCAACAGTTCCAGGGACGCTGCGCCGTCCGTCAGGTCCACGCGCATGCGCACCAGCCTGTCGCGTTGCGGGTCGGCCTCCACGGGCGCGGCAAGTACGCCACTGCGCCACGAGGGCTGTTCGCCTGTTTCACCTTCGAGTTGCGCCAAGACGGCGCGTGCATGCACCGCGAGGCAAACCAGCACCGCACCCGGATTGCCCGGCATACCGAGCAGCACCTTGCTGTCGCGCATGCCGAACCACAGAGGCTTGCCCGGCTTCTGCGCCACTTTCCAGAAGATTTCGCGTACCCCCAGGCGGTCCGCCACGAGCGGAACGAAGTCGCGGTCGCCCACGGACACGCCACCGCTGGTGACGACCAGATCGGCGCTGTCGAGCGCCGCGCTCATCGCCTCCTCCAGCGCCGCTTCGTCGTCGCGCACGTAAGCGACGACAGGTTCACCGTATCCGTTCTCCACGAACCAGGCGCGCAGCAGCGGCCCATTCGCGTCGTATACCTGACCCGGCTCCAGCGGCTCGCCGACACGCGCAATCTCGTCACCCGTGACCAGCACCGCGACCCGCGGACGGCGGTAGACCTCCACCGTGTCGATGCCCGCCATCGCGAACGCGGCGAGCAGCCCGGCCGTGATTCGTTTGCCCGGTTCCGCGAGGGTGGCTCCGGCGACCAGTTCCTCGCCTTCATAGCGAACCGCTTCACCCTTACGCACCGCTTCGCGCAGCAGAATGCCTTGACCGGTCCGCTCGACGATCTCCTGGCGAGCCACCGCATCGGCGCCAGCGGGAAGCAACCCACCGGTGAGGATGCGCACGGCCTGCCTCGCAGCGACCGTCACGTCCGCTGGTGCGCCGGCCGCGGACGTGCCGACCAGCGTGCGCGGTGACAGACCGTCCGCGGCCTGCACGGCGTAACCGTCCATGGCGCTCTGCGTGAAGCGCGGCAGCGAGATTCGCGCCTTGGGCGCCTCCGCGAGCACCGAACCCAGCGCCAGTTCCAGCGGCACGCTCTGTGTGGGAAGCGCACGAACCGTCGACCGATACCGCGACAGCGCATCCGCCAGGGGAAGAAGGGCCATCAGGGAGATTCCCCGTAACCGCCCGGATGCCTGCCTCCGGCGCGGCCGGTTTCCAGCAAATGGATCAGGCCCGGCAGCGTTGCCGCCAGGGACTCGCTCGCACCGCCCCGGCTTCCGGGGAAGGTAACGACGAGCGTGTCACGCGCATAGCCGGACACGCCGCGCGAAAGCATGGCGAACGGCATGCGTTTCTGGCCGAAGGCGCGAGCGGTTTCCATGATGCCGGGGATCTCTACGTCCAGGAGCGGACGTACGGTGTCCACGGTGATATCGCGCGGACCCAGCCCCGTGCCGCCCACGGTGATGACGAGCGAGACACCGCCCTCGACGAGCGATCCGAGGAGATTGCCCAGCACGACGGCATCGTCGGCGATCACGGCGTACTCCACCGGATCGAAACCGGCCTCGATAAGGGCATCGCGCACATACGCGCCCGCGGTGTCCGTCTTCGCGCCACTCGCGACCGTGTCGGACAGCACCACGACCGCGGCGCTGCGCGGCTGCGCCAGCGTGCGCCGGTAGTGCGACTTGCCGCCGGTCTTGCGTTCGAGGCGGCAATCCTCGATGTGCAGTTCGTCGGGCTCCGCATAGGGCTTCAGCATGTCGTAGAGCGTGAGCGCCGCCAGGCTGGCCGCCGTCAGTGCTTCCATCTCCACGCCGGTCGGCCCGATGGTCTGCACCTCGGCGATGACGCGGACGGAAGTGTCGCTTAGCTCGTAGTGCACGTCGGCCCGGTGGATCGGCAGCGGATGGCACAGCGGAATCAGTTCGTCGGTGCGTTTCGCAGCGAGGATACCCGCCACCCGCGCGGTCTTCAGCGGATCGCCTTTTTCCGTATCGCCGCTGCGCAGCAGGTCGATGCAGGCGGCGGGAGCATGAAGGGTGGCGGTGGCGCGTGCGACGCGCAGGGAATCCGGTTTCTGGCTGACGTCTTTCATCCGTGGCTCGTATGAGAATGGTGGCGATGCGCTGCCGGGGCGCCTTCATCCAGGTCGTCCCGGATACAACAGCCTTCCACGAAGGCGCTGCTGCCGTCCGTGTAGAACTCTTCCTTCCATATCGGCGCGCCATGTTTCACGGCGTCGACCGCGTAACGACAGGCCTCGAAGGCCTCCGCGCGATGCGGCGCACGCACGACGCACACAATGGCGATGTCGCCGATGGAAAGGTCGCCGAGGCGATGAACGATGCGCACATACGGTACGCCGTAGCGCTCGCGCGTGGTGTGCTCCACCTCGCGGATCACCTTCGCCGCCAGCGGCTCGTGCGCGGTGTACGTGAGATGGCGCACCGAGCGCCCCTCATGATGGTCGCGCACCGTACCGACGAACAGCGCGAGGCCGCCGCATTCCGGATGGGCGTCCAGTTCCAGCAACGGCTCGACGGCCACCGGTTCGTGGGAAAGAACGGCAGGGTTCATGCTCAGCCTCCCGCTACCGGCGGCAACAGCGCGATCCGCCCGTCGGCGGGCACGGCGTCGGCGCGGCGCACGATGGTGTCGCCCGATACGCAGGCGCAGCGTTCCAGCGAGCCTGCAAGTTCAGGGCGCGCGCGCGCGAGCAGCGCCAGCGCGTCGCCGATGGTGGCGACTTCGTCGGCGGCATCGACGCGGCATTCCTTCGTGCCGGCCAGCCGTTCGAGGTTGGCAAAGAGTTCGAAGACGATCGCTTTCATGGGCTTCCTGGCAAAGGGCGGCGATTCATCCGCCCATGGCATGCATGGTCAACGGGCGGTCCACCGGGCCGGGGCGCGATGCATAGCCGGCGTCTTTCAGCCACACGGCCTTGGCGATCTGCGCGGCGAGCGCCGCATCGTCGATGCCCTCCCGCATGCGCGCGCCAAGAGGCATGCCCACGGGCGAGAAGAGGCAGGTAAAGAGCTCGCCCGTCGCGGTAATGCGCAGCCGGTCGCAGGTGGAGCAGAACGGATTGGAGACGGTGGAGATGACGCCCAGCGCATAGTGACCGTCGACGAGGTACGGAGTCGCGGGGTCGTGACTGCGCGCCTGCGTGTCCACACGGTGCGTCCGACCGATGGCCTCGAGGATTTCGGCCTCGGACACCACAGCGTCGCGCTTCCAGTGGCCCGGCGCGTCGAGCGGCATGTATTCGATGTAGCGCAGCGGCAAGCCGCGCGCCATGGCCCATTCGAGCAACGGCACGATGTCCCGCTCGTTGTCGCCCCGGATTACCACGGCGTTGAGCTTGACCCTGGCCCCGGCGTCCGCCAGGGCGTCGATGCCGTCCAGCACGGGCGCGATCTCGCGGCGGGTCAGGCGGCGGAAGGTATCGGGGTCGACGGCGTCCAGGCTGACGTTGAAGTCGTCGATACCTGCCTCGACCAACTCGCGCGCCTTGGGGGCGATACGCGAGGCATTGGTGGTCATGGAGAGGCGTGACAGTCCGCGCTCGCGGAGGGCATCGATAGCGCGCACGCACTCGAGCAGGTCGGGGCGGAGCAGCGGTTCCCCACCGGTCAGGCGAATCTGGTCGATACCGTGGTCGACGAACAGCCCGGCCAGCCGCACGATCTCGTCGCGCTTCAGCAGGCTGGCACGCGGAAGCCAGTCCGGATGCTCCGGCATGCAATAGGTGCAACGGAAGTTGCAGCGGTCGGTAAGCGATATCCGCAGCTTGCGCTTGGTACGTCCGTGGCGGTCGATGAGTGGGGACATGGTCGCCTTAGGAGAGCACGTAGGGCGTGAGACGGGTGTTTCGGCCGTGTCACGCCCCTTCTGGCGCAATCGTGCCAGACTTCGGCCATGAGTGCCTTGGACACATCAACCACCGCCCCCTGGCCCGTCTGGCCCGACTACGCCCTCGTGGAAGACCTGCTGCCGTCGCTGCGGGAATTTGCGCACCGGGGGCGCGTGGCGTTGGCCACCCTGGTCAGCGTGCAAGGCCCCTCGCCGCGGCCGCTGGGCAGCGAGATGGCGATCGCGGCCGACGGCGCCGTCGCCGGTTATGTCTCTGGCGGATGCGTGGAAGCCGCCGTGGCCGCCGAAGCCTCGATGGCGCTGGCGGAACGCCGCCCTCGCCTGCTGGACTACGGGGTCGGCAGCGACGTGCTCGACATCCAACTCAGCTGCGGCGGACGCATCGGCATCTTCGTGCGCGAGCTTCGCGAAGCGACGTCGTACGTCCACGCCCTCGGCGTGGCACGCCGGGAGCGGCGCACCGTTACGGTGCTCTCGGAAGCCGCCACGGGGGACTGGGATATTCGCGACGGCGTCTGCTCCGTTAACGATGGCGCGTACGCCGTCGTCCATCGCCCGCCGCTGCGCCTGGTGGTGGCCGGCGGCGATCCGGTCACGCTGGCAGTGGCTCGCCTCGCGCCGCTCCTCGGCGTGGAAGTGGTACTGCTTCGACCACACGGCCCGGCTTCGCCTCCTGTCGGCGCCACGCTCGCCGGCTACGACGCCCGCTCGCTGCGGGTGGCGCTTGCCGATCTCGCCCTCGACGATCGCACGGCCGTCTATTCGCTCAGCCACGACGCCCATGTGGACCACGCCGTCGCCTCGCACGCGCTGGCGTCGCAGGCTTTTGCGGTGGGCGTGCTTGGCAGCCGGCACAAGATCGACGCGCGGATGCAGCGCCTGCGCGACGACGGCATCCCCGAACAGGCATTCGAGCGCCTGCGCCTGCCGGCAGGCCTGCCGATCGGCGCACAGACGCCGCACGGCATCGCCTTGTCGATCCTCGCCGAAGTCTGCCAGCGCGATCGTGCGCGCGAGGGATGAACACAAACCATGACGCGGTGATCCTCGCGGCCGGCGGCAGCCGCCGGCTCGGGCGCCCCAAGCAGTTGCTCGCCCGCCAGGGCGAAGCGCTGATCGCGCGGGTCGCCCGGATGGTGCTGGCCACGCGGCCGGAACGGACGATCGTGGTGGTGGGTGCGCATGGCAACGAAGTCACGTCCGCGCTGGGCACCCTGGACGTGCAGGTGCTGGTGAACGAACTCTGGACCACCGGCATGGCGTCGAGTTTGCGGCTTGCGGCCGGAGAACTGGCCGGCCGTGAGCGGCCGGCGCTCGTCACCGTGGTAGATCAGCCGGCACTCGAGGCGCACCACCTCCTTGCCTTGATCGATCTGCACGAAGACGACCGCGACACGGTCACCCGCTACGGCGACTCACTGGGCGTCCCGGTGGTTCTCCGCGCGTCGACCCTGTCGCGCGGGATGGAACTGGAAGGGGACGCCGGCTTCCGCCACCTCTGGCACGACCTGGCGCCGCGCAGCATCCGCGCCGACGAACTCGGCGCCGATCTGGACGACGAAGCCGACCTCCGCCGCGCCGTCGCGGCCGGATGGCTGGACGACCCAGCAGGGACCAGCCCGCTGTAGGAGCCGCCATGGCGGCGAGGCAATGTCCCGCGCCTGAGGGTGGGCTGCAAGAAATTGCCCGCTGGCACGGTCATACTCCAGGTCGCCCACCGGGAGTTCCCATGCCCAATACACGCCTCGTCTATCGGCACCGCTGGCCCGTGCGCGTGATGCACTGGATCAACGTGGTGTGCCTTTTTGTGCTGCTCGGCAGCGGCCTGCAGATCTTCAACGCGCACCCCTCGCTGTACTGGGGCCAGCGCTCCGATCCGGGCACCGCGGTGCTTTCGCTGCAAGGCGGCGTCGACGCGCAGGGGAACCCGCGCGGCACCACGCACATCGGCAGCCACGCGTTCGATACCACCGGTGTGCTCGGCGCCTCGAAGGTGAACGGGCAATGGCGGTCGCGCGGCTTCCCCGCCTGGGCCACCATCCCGGGTCCCGCCTGGCTTGCCATGGGCCGCCGCTGGCACTTCTTCTTCGCCTGGCTGTTCGTCGCCAACGGCATCGCCTACGTGGGCTGGTCGCTTTTCAGCCGGCACCTCGCACGAGACCTCGTGCCGACGCGAAACGACTGGCGCGGCATGGGCCGCTCGATCGTCGACCACCTGCGCTTCCGCCATCCGCAGGGTGACGAAGCGGCCCGCTACAACGTGCTGCAGCGCCTCGCCTACCTCGTCGCCATCTTCGTCTTCGGCGGCGGCATCGTGCTGATGGGCATCGCCATGTCGCCCCGCATGGACGCCGTGCTGCATTGGCTGGTCGACCTCGTCGGCGGACGCCAGTCGGCCCGGACCATCCACTTCATCATCGCCACCGCCTTCGTCGCTTTCGTGCTGGTGCACGTCTTCGAGGTGTTGGTCAGCGGCCCCCTCAACCAGTTGCGCGGCATGATTACCGGCTGGTATCGCATCCACGGCAATGACAAGGAGACGGCTCGCCATGACTGACCGCCGCCACTTCCTGCGCAACACCCTGCTGGCCCTCGGCGGCGCCGCGCTGTCTGGCTGCGACCGCATTTCCGAAAGCGAGAGCGGTACGAAGGTCCTCGAATCCGCGGAAGCCGTCACGCGGCGGGTCCAGCGGTTCCTCTCGCCGTCGCGCGCGCTCGCGAAGGAATACGCGGAAGCGGACATCTCGCCCGTGTTCAAGCCCAACGGCACCACCATGCCGGACACATCGCTCTATCAGGCACTGCTGCGCGGCGGATTCGCCGACTACCGCCTGGAAGTGGACGGGCTCGTGGCACGGCCGGCGAGGCTGTCGATCGACGAACTCAAGGCGCTCGGCACGCGCACCCAGATCACCCGCCACGATTGCGTGGAAGGCTGGAGCGCCATCGGCAAATGGACGGGCACACCGCTTGCCGCCGTGCTCGATCGCGTGGGGCCGACGGACGCGGCCCGGTACGTCGTCTTCCATTGCTTCGACAACTACGACGAAGACACCCCGTACTACGAGAGCGTCGACCTCGACGAGGCCCGGCATCCGCAGACCCTCCTTGCCTACACCCTCAATGGCGAGCCCTTGCCCGTGGCCAACGGGGCGCCGCTGCGGTTGCGCGTGGAGCGTCAGCTTGGCTACAAGCATGCCAAGTACCTTCGCCGGATCGAACTGGTCGCCAGTTTCGCGGACATCGGCGAGGGGAACGGCGGGTACTGGGAAGACAACGGTTACGAGTGGTACGCGGGCATCTGAGCGGTTTTTCTGCATTGCGTCACGTGAACCCTGAAAAAAAGGGCTCATAAATGCGAAAAAACTTCGCGGACCCTATTTTCAGCGGACGAAAGCAACGCTAGAGTGAGTCGCCCGCTGGGCATCGGCCGGTAAGGCCGCCTCATTCGATCAAAGTGACAAGGATAACCATGGCCAAGACCACCAAATCGGCGGCGAAGAAGGCTGCCAAGGCTCCCGCCAAGGCAACGAAGGCGCCGGCCGCCCTCAAGCCCATCAAGGATCCGCTGTCGAAGTCCTCGCTCGTCTCGCACATCGTCGAGCAGAGCGGCGTGGACAGCAAGAGCGTGAAGGCCGTACTGGCCTCGCTCGAAGGCGCGATCTCCGCGTCGGTTCACAAGAAGGGCGCCGGCACGTTCACGCTGCCCGGCCTGCTCAAGATCACCTCGGTCGCCGTCGCGGCCAAGCCGAAGCGCAAGGGCAAGGACCCGTTCACGGGCGAAGAGCGCTGGTTCGCCGCCAAGCCCGCTTCGGTCAAGGTCAAGGTCCGTCCGCTGAAGAAGCTGAAGGACGCCGCCGCCTGATCCCTCGCGGTGGAGCATCCACCGCGATCAGGAGGTACCGAAAACCCCCGCCCGAAAGGCGGGGGTTTTTTGTTGGTTCTTCACGCATTACCGGGGACCAGGCCAGCCTTCGAGATGACGACATTGTCGATGGTTCGATCAGGCTTGTCGTGGCGTTCGCGCGACTTGGTATCGCCAGAGCGCTATACACCGATGCGTCTCGCGGGAGACCTTGCTGCCCACCCTCGCTGCTCAGACAGGTCCTCCGCGTTCGAAAAGGAAGGCCGCTTGCGCGGCCCGTGTGCCTGATTGGCCTTCGGCCGCTCTCTTGTGCGGAACTCGCCTCGAGGGTGGGCAGCAAGGTCTCTTCCGGACAGTGCGGTGGGGTGGTGGGAGAGCCGCCGGCGTGCGATGCGGTGGCCTGCACTGGCGGTGTGTGATGCGTGCGACGGTGCCCGGACAAGGAGGCGTCCGGCGTCACGAAAGGCCCAACCGGCTGACGAGGCTAGACGAGTCCCCGCGAGCCGCGGCTTCTGTCTCCGGCGGTGATGCTCTCCGGACACGCCGCCTCTGTCATGGAAAGAGTCTTCGGTGTCCACCCTCGAGGCGAGTTCCGCACAAGGGAGCGGCCGTAGGCCATTAGGTACACGGGCCGCGCAAGCGGCTCCTCCCTTTCGAACGCGGAGGACTGTCTGAGCAGCGAGGGTGGACACCGAAGGCTCTGGCCTCACCATCCGAGCCAACGGCGGCGCCAGCCGCTGGACACACGCATTCGCCTTGGCGAATGAACCGATATACCCAGGCAGCCTCCCGACTCCCGCGAAGGACCTTTTTGTTTCGGCGCATTTCGGGCCTCTCCTGCGAAGCTTCCATACCGTCGAACGACCCGCTTGACTACACCTGTCGTCAGGCGCATGCTGCCTACAAGTGTAGTCAGGAGGGTGGCATGAGCAAGAAGACGATCGGCGACCAGGAACTCGCGCTCCTGCAGTACATCGAGGAAGCGCCGAAGAGTTCCGTGGCGGAAGTGTGCGCGGGTTACGGCGAAGCGCGCGGTCTCGCGCGGTCCACCGTGCTCACCATGATGGAAAGGCTGCGTGCGAAGGGGTACCTCACCCGCCGCAGGACCGACGGCAGCTTCCGTTACAGCGCCACCAACGGTGCCGCCGAGGTCATGACCGGTGCGGTGGCCCGCTTCGTGGAGAAGACCCTGCAAGGGTCGGTATCGCCCTTCGTCGCCTGGATGTCCGAACGCGGACAGGTCAGCGACGAAGAGCTGGCCGAGCTCGAAGCGCTGGTCGGCACGCTCCAGTCACGGCGCAAGGGGCGCTGACATGGACGCCCTTTTCGACACCCTGCTCTCCCGCCTTGCGTATGCATCGGTGCAGGCGGTCCTCCTCGCCGCGCTCGTCTACGCCGCGTGCCGCCTGTTGCCGTCCCTGTCGGCCGCTGCGCGTACCGCGCTGTGGTGGCTGCTCGGCGCACAACTGGTGCTGGGGCTCGCCTGGCCCGCGCCCGTCGCGCTTCCGCTGCTGCCGGCACCGGCCGTACAGACGCACGTCACTACCGGCGCGTTCGACATCGCGACGGCCGACATGCCGGCCATCGCCGCGGCACATGAAGCGACGATGCCCTGGACGACGCTGGTGCTCGCCGCCTGGGTGCTGGCGATCCTGATCCAGCTGGTCGTGGCAGGCGTGCGGGCCCGCCGTCTCGCAGCCGTGGTGCGTCGTGCGATGCCGCACGACGACGTGCGCGTCGACACGCTGTGCGCACGGAGGGCACGCGAACTGGGGCTGCGCCGGTCGCCACGACTCGCGGTGTCCGCGGAGGTCGATTCGCCCCAGGTCATCGGCCTGTGGCGTCCCACGATCCTCCTGCCCCTTGAAGACCGGCTGGACGACGAGGAACTCGACATGGCGCTGATGCATGAACTCGCCCATGTGCGCCGGGGCGACCTCGTGCTCGGCTGGATACCCGTGCTGGCACGCACCTTGTTTTTCTTCCACCCCCTCGTCCACCTGGCCATGCGCGAGTACGCGCTATGCCGCGAAGCCGCCTGCGACGCCCTGGTGGTATCGCGGGGCCGCCAGGCACCACGGACGTATGGACGTCTGTTGCTGCGCCTCGGCGTGGCTCCCCACCCGCACCACGCCCTGCCCGGGGCGTCGCCCACCTTCCGGACACTGAAACGGAGAATCGACATGCTCGGACAAGCTACCAACGCGCCGCCGCGCGTGCTCACTGCCTGCCTCGTCGTGCTCGTCGCGGCCGTCGGCGTCACTCCCTGGCGCGTGGTCGCCGCGGACGGTGCGGACGAAGCGCCGGCGCAGGTTGCAGCGACCCCCGCTCCCCATCCCGAGCCCGCGACGGCCGCGGCTCCCGCAATGCCCGCAGCGGCGGCGAAGCCTGCCGCCCGGGCAGCGAATGCGGCGCCCGCGGCGGCACCAGCGCCGGCGATGGCCTCGCGACTCTCGCCTGCGCCGATGCCTTCGACGCCGACCACACCGACGACGCCGCACACGCCGTTAACGCCGCCCACGCCCCCCACACCGCTCACGCCGCCCGTACCGTCGCTGGCCGGCGGCCCGTCCGACCAGACCTTCATCTTCTTCAGCGATCACATCACGCGCATATCCAACGGCAGCGACGAAGACATCCAACGCGCCAGGGGCGAGCGCCAGGGACCCGGGGACTATGCGTGGTTCAGCAAGGGCGGGAAGGCGTGGGTACTGCGCGATCCGGCCTACGTCAAACGCATCCGCGCCGCCTATGAGCGCAGCCGGATCCCGGCGGAGGAAGCCAGCCAGAGCGCCGAGAAGCAGGCCGAGATCGATCTCCAGCAGGCCACGCTGAACGAGCAGATGGCGCGACTGTCCGCGAAGCAGGCCGAACTGGCTTCGCGGCAGTCCGACCCGAGCGGCTCCCGCGATCCCGCCGCGTATGCCGCGGGGAACGCCGCCATCGGACGTGAGCAGGCGGAAATCGCGAAAAAAATCGCCGAACTCGACAAGCGCCGCGCCGACATCGGCCAGGTTCACGTGGCACAGTCCCGGCGCGAAGCCGACGCCGACCGCAGGGCGAACGACGAGGTACGGGCGATCATGGACGAGGCGATACGCAACCACGCGGTGGAAAGCGCGCGCTGAGCGCTACGAACATTACAGATCGGCGGTAACCCGGTATCGTGGAGAGCTTCGCGCCCGCGCGGCGTACTTCACGATACCGGAGGCAGCATGCAACTCGAATCGGGCACGGTCGTCGAAGCGAAGGCCCTGCTCTTCGATATGGACGGAACGCTGGTCGATTCCCGAGTCGTCGTGGAAAAGATCTGGAAACGCTGGTGCGACGAGAACGGCGTCGATTGGCATTACGTCCTTCCCCGCCTGCACGGGGTACGCATGCTTGACTCGGTGAAGATGTTCGCCAAGCCAGGCATGGACATCGACGCCGAGTACGAACGCCTGTATCGCGAAGAGCTCGAAGACGTGGAGGGCATCGTGCCGATTCCCGGCGCGGTCGAACTCCTCGCCGCCCTCCCCGCCGGCGCATGGACCATCGTCACGTCCGCCGACACCCCGCTGGCCGAAGCACGGCTTCGCGCTGCGGGTATCGCGCCGCCGCCACGCATGGTCGCCGGCGAAATGGTAAGGAATGGCAAGCCGGACCCGGAGGGTTACCTGCTGGGCGCGGCACGCATGAGCGTGGCCGCCACCGACTGCGTGGTGTTCGAGGATGCGAAGGCCGGCATCGATGCGGGGCTCGCCGCCGGTGCACGTGTCGTCGCCATCGCAGGCGACCATTCGGGCGAAGTGCCGGCAAACGTAGAACGGATCCGCGACCTGACGGCGCTGCGCTTCGATGGGATGAGCGGCGGCAAGGTACGCCTGGCCGTCGTCTGACGGCGAACACGGCGGCTCAGTACACGTCGCGGCGGTAGCGCCCCGTGGCGGCGAGTTCGGTGACCGCCGTATCGCCCAGGGCTTCCCTGAGAGCCGCATCGACGCCGGGCGCCATGCCCTTGAGGCTGCCGCATACGTACACACTCGCGCCCTGTTCCACAAACCGCCGCACTTCCACGCCCACGGCACGCAGGCGGTCCTGCACATAAAGCGTGCCGCGGTTTTCGCGCGACCATACGAGATCGAGCCGTTCAATGATCCCGGCAGCGTGCCAACGCTCCAGTTCGTCCACGTGGAGCCGGTCGACGGCGGCGTGGCGTTCGCCGAACACGAGCCAGTTCCGATGGTGACCGCGAGCGATGCGTGACTTCAGCAAGGCGCGCAGCCCGGCGATGCCGGTGCCATTACCCACGAGCAGCAGCGGTCGCTCGTCCGTCGGTGCGTGGAAGCCGGCGTTGCGGCGCACGCGCAGGTCGACGAGGTCCCCCACCCGCGCACGTTCGGTCAGCCAGCCGGAGCCGAGGCCCAACTCGCCGTCCGCGCGGCGCATCTGCCTGACGACGAGGTGCAGCGCCCCGTCGTCAGGCAGCGACGCGATCGAATACTCGCGATGGGGCAGCACCGCGTCGTCGTCCCTGCCGCTGCGTGGTCCGATTTCAGCAATGTCGCCGGCCTCCCACGCAAGGTTCGCGGCGTCTTCGGGCACAAGTGCGAGGTGGTAGCAGGGCCCACCGGAGCTGCCGGGATTCAGGAGTTGCCGATCGACGAGCCGCCAGGGCTGGTAAGCCGGTCGTGACCAGTCGGTCATGCCCGGAAGACCGGCGAGTTGGGCGACATGATGCTGCCAATGGCGAAGACTGCCTTCGTCGCCGTTGTCCACGTCCACGCGATCGAACAGCGGCATCGCCCCGCTGCTGCGTAGCCAGCCATCGAGGCGTCGGCCGAAGCCGCAGAAGTCGTCGTATTCGCGGTCGCCCAGAGCGAGCACGCCATACGCGAGCCCATGCAAGGTGGCGGGCTCACGCATGAGCTTTCCGTCGAACGCCGTCGCAATGTCCGGAGCGTCGCCCTCTCCCGTCGTGCTGGCGACAAACAGCACGCGCGACGCCGCGGCAAGGCCACCCTGTCCGACCTGGTCGATGCCGCGCACGTCGACGGCGACGCCACCCGCGCGCAGCGCCTCCGCCGTACGATCCGCGAGTTCGGTGGCGAACCCCGTCTGCGAGGCATGCACGACGAGGATGCCGCCCGCCGCGTCGCCTTCCTTGCGCGCCCCACGACGCGCACATGCGACGGTAAAAGCCACCCATGCGAGCACGAGGCCGCCGGCGAGGGCGAGGCGCGGCAGCTCCGTGGCGATCACGGCGCGACCAGCGCGGCGAACGCCGGCGACATGCGCTCCACGAAACGGCCGTCGTCACCATGCAGGATGAACAGCGCCGCGATGCCATGCCGTTTTGCAAACGCCATGCCCTCCTCCGGCCCGAGCACGGTCAGGGTGGTGCCCAGCGGATCGGCATGCATGCAGTCGTTCGCGACGACGCTCACGGAAGCCACGCGGTGGGTGACGGGATAGCCTGTGCGCGGATCGATGTGGTGCGAGAAAAACCTCCCGCCGCTCTCGAAGAAGTGACGGTAGTCGCCCGAAGTGGCGACGGACTTGTCGTCCAGGGAAAGCACGCGGCCCACTTCATCGGGATCGTCGACGGCACCGGCGGCGGCACCGGGACGCTCTATGCCGACGTGCCAGGGCGATCCATCGGGCTTGCGGCCATGCGCCCGGAGTTCGCCGCCCACTTCCACGAGGTAGGCCTTTACGCCCGAGCGATCGAGGAAACGCGCCACCTGGTCGACACCGAAACCTTTCGCGACGGCCGAGAGATCGACGTAGACGCCGCCGGGTTGGAAAGCGCGGCGATGTGCTTCATCCAGCCGGATCTTCTGCCAGCCGACGCGTTTCCGCGCCGCTGTGATGGCGGCCGCATCAAGTGGGGCGTACGGATGGACAGGGTCGTGCGAAGACGGCTTGCCTGCGGAGACCTGGCCGGGGCCGAAACCCCAGAGGTTCACCAGCGGACCGACGGTCGGGTCGTATGCCCCGCCCGACTCTTTTGCCAGTTGCAGCGCGTAGCGCAGCACGGTGAACATTTCGGGAGGCAGCGCCTGCCACGTCCCTGCCGGTGCGCGATTGAAGCGGGTGAGGTCCGAATCGTCGTCGTAGGTGCTCATCTGCGCCACTACGCGATCGACCTCGGCCTGGATGCCGCGCTCGATCGAGCGCGCATTCGTGCCGTCGGGCAGCACGGCATTCACCGACCACGTCGTGCCCATCGTTTCGCCTTCGAAGCGGCGTACGTCGTTGGCGGTTGCCGCGCCGGCAAGGCACACGAGCAGCAGCACGAAGACTCCGTGTGCGAGCCGCTTCAGCGGCAACGGAGGCTCGTGGCGAGCGTGCCCGCTGCCGCGGGATCGCCGCTGAAGCGGCTCCCACAGAGTATCCAGGCCGTAATGCACAGGCTTACTGCGGCAGCACTTCCAGCGTCGCCGTGTAGGCGAGCCGGCGGTTCTTCGCTTCCTTCACCGAGGTGCGCTGGTCTTCGGTGGAAGCGTTCACCCAGTACATACCGGCAGCAGGCCAGGTGAAGCTGAACTTGCCGTCCTTGTCGGTGGTGGTGTCCATCTCGTCCTGCGCGTTGCGATAGCGCGTGGCGCCGTTGATCGCCACGACCTTCAGGTTCGCCGCGGGCTTGCCATCCAGCAGGAGCTGGAAAGTGGCCTTCTCGCCCGCCACCAGGTCGTTCGGCTGGCTGACCGGCACCAACTCCAACCCCTTGCCGACGGGTTTCAGCGCGCCATCGCTGGGCGAGCCCTGGGTGACGAAGGTTTCCACCCGCGACGCCACTTCGCCCACTTCCACGTTCTTGGCGCCGGCGGGAATCGCCGCCTTGAACTCGGCCGGTGTTCCGCGCCAGCGCTTCTTCTGGCCGTCCATCTCGTAGCTTGCGAACATGCCCTGGTTCACGAGCGCGAGACGATAGGTGCCCTTCTGCGGAACGGGCACGTCGAAGGTGCTGCGGTACTTTCCGGTGGCGGCGTTTTCCGCTTTCACGCTCGAGCCGTCGGGCGCCGTGATCACCAGCTGGTCGAGCTTCGCGGGAAAGTGATCGGGGTAGTAGAGGTCGTTGGATATGGCGGCATCCACGGTCACCCAGGCGTCGTCGCCGGAGATCACCGTGGCACTGGGCACCATCCACATCTTGTGGGCCTGTGCCGCGAACGGCAGGACGAGAGCGGCGCAGAACGCGGCGCGGACGAGCGTGTGCTTCATCGGAATGACTCCGGTCACGGGTTGAGGTCGAGATCGATCTGGCCGAGTTCTTCGCTGCCCTTGGCGGACAGGTGCACGGGCGCCTTCGCCGGCCAGTCGAACGGAATGCGCTGGGCTTCGCGGCCGCCGACTTCACGTGCGGCCTCCACCACCAGTTCGTAATGCCCCGGCGCAAGCGTGCCCAAGGGAGGCTTGCCATCGGCGAAGCGCAGGCGATGCTGGCCGGCGGGACGCGTGGCGCCGGATACGCCGTCGATCGGCATGGTCTGGTCGCGGCCGCTGCGCCGCCACCATTGGCGCATGTCCTTCAACCACTTCGTGCCTTCGCCGTCGGCCTTCTTCATCTCGTACCAGACGGCGAGGTTCGCGGCGACGCTGTGGTCTTCACGCTCGATCCATACCGCGACATAGGGCCGGTGATACTCCGCCACCTTCAGCGCCGGTATCTCCACGGTGATGTTCATGTCTGCCGCGACGGCGGGAGCGGCGCAACAGGTGCAGAGGGCGAGGATCAAGACGCGGCGCATGACGATTCCTTCAATGGATGAACACGAGGGCGATGACGACCGGCAGCACGAAGCCGAGGGCAACCATGGGCCAGGTCATTCCGCGCTGGGCGGCGTGCATCTTGAGCAGCACAAGGCCGGTCACCGCGAAGACGAGGCAGGCCAGCGCGAACACATCGATGAAGGCGCTCCACACCTGGCCGGTGTTGCGGCCCTTGTGCAGGTCGTTGAGCCAGGCGAGCCAGCCGCGGTCGGTGACCTCGTACTGCACGTCGCCCGTCTCGCGATCGATGCTGACCCATGCATCCCCGCCCGGCCTCGGGAGCGACACGTACACCTCGTCGTCGCTCCAGTCGCCGGCGCGTCCTTCGATGGGCGCGCCGGTTTCGGTGCGCACGAAAGCGGCCACGCCAGCCGGAACCGGCGCGGACTTCGCTCCCGGATCGGCCAACTGGCGTACCAGCGGCGCGGAAAGCGTCGCTACGTGGCGCGATACCTTCGGCGAGGCTTCGATGCCCGCGGCATGGTTGAGCGTGAAGCCCGTGACCGAGAAGAGCAGCAGCGCGACCAGCGACACGGCCGAACTGATCCAATGCCAGCGATGCAGGTGCTTGAGCCAGAACGCGCGGCGTTGCCGGTCGACGGTGTCGCGCATGTGTTCGGAAGCCCCTGGATAGCCATGATCGCAGCGAGCCATGCTAAATCAAATGGGAATCGTTCGCAATTGAGTGTTACGCGCCGCGCCCGTCTCGGGAAAGCGGCTTGAAAGCCTGCCGCGACAGGATGCGCGAATTCCTATCCGGAGCGTATCCTTGGCCCTCATGCGCATCCTTCTGGCCGAAGACGACGCCGCCATCGGCGCGGCAGTACGAGCATCGCTCGAACAAGGCGGGCATGCCGTCGATCACGTGACCGACGGCGCCAGCGCCGACCACGCCCTCCGGGACCACGATTACGACCTGCTCGTGCTCGACCTGGGCCTGCCGCTGCTCGACGGCAGCGAGGTCCTGCAACGAACACGCAAGCGCGGGTCGGGGCTGCCGGTCCTTGTGGTCACAGCGCGGGAAGGCCTGAAGGAGCGCGTACGCGTGCTCGACCTCGGCGCCGACGACTATCTCGTGAAGCCCTTTGCGCTCGCCGAATTCGATGCCCGTGTGCGAGCCCTGCTCCGTCGACGCACGAGCCAGGGCACCCCCGAATTTCGTATCGGGCGGTTGCGCCTGGACATTCCCGGACACCGCGCCTGGATCGGCGACACGGCGCTGGACCTCACCGCCCGCGAGTTCGGCCTGGTGGAAGCGCTTGCCCTGCGGGCCGACAAGGTCACCAGCCGCACCCAGCTGGTCGAGGCGCTGTGCAACTGGGACGAAGACCTGACCGACAACGGGCTGGACATCGCCCTGCACCGGCTGCGCAAGAAGCTGCAAGGCTCGGGAACCAGCGTGCGCACCATCCGCGGCCTCGGCTACCTCCTCGAAGAAAGCGCGGATGCCTGATCGCCGCCACGCGGCGGCGCGGCGGCCGTCACGCCCGAGCCTGCGGCGGCGGTTGCTTACCTTCCTGCTGGTGCCGGTACTAGGGGTGCTCCTCCTGGACGCGGTCATCGGCTACTTCCTGGCCCTGGCGTATTCCAACCGGGTGCACGATGCCACCCTCTCGGACAATGCGCTGACGCTTTCGGAAATGATCGGCAGCGACGCGCTGCGCGGCGAACTGACCGAGCAGGCGCGGTTCCTCCTCGAATACGACCCCAACGGGCGCAACTACTACACCGTGACCAGCGATCGCCACGGCAGGGTGATCAGCAATGCGATGCTGCAAGGGCCCTCGGTCGCCGTGGATGCCCCGCCGCGGCTCTACGACACGGAGCTGGGCCATCGGCCTCTGCGTGCGGCGACCATGCGGGTGCCCAGCCGCCACGACCCGGACGACGTGCTCACGATCACCGTGGCGGAAAACCTGCGCGACCGGCATGCCCGCGCACGGGAGATACTGCTGCTTACCCTGCCGATGCAGGCGCTGCTCATCGTCGCCGTGCTCTTCCTCGTGTGGCTGGGCGTGAGCCATGGCCTGCGCGTGCTGGAACCGTTGACGTCGCGCCTGGCAAGGCGCGAACACGACCTGGGGCCCATCGGCGAGGAAGACGTGCCGGTGGAGATCCTTCCGCTTACCCGCACCATCGACGACCTGTTCGCCCGCATGCGCAACATGCTGGGCCTGCAGGAGCGCTTCATCGCCGATGCCGCGCATCAGCTGCGCACGCCACTGGCGGGTATCCGGCTGCATGTGGAGCGCCTGGCGGACACCACCGATCCCGCGCAACGCGCCGACGCCATGGATCACGTGCAACGCCTGGCCGCCCGCGCGGCCCGTACCTCGGCGCAGCTGCTCGCCCTCACCCGCACGCAATCGCCGGACCTTCCGGACCGCGACGGCATGGCCGAGATCGACCTTGCGTCCGTGGTGCCCGAAGCCGTCGCGATGCGGGTGCACCAGGCGCTCGCGGCGGGCGTCGACCTCGGTTACGAGGGGGCGGAAGAACCCTGCTTCATCCGCGGCGACGCGCTGCAGGTACAGGAAGCGATCGACAACCTCGTGGACAACGCCTTCCACTATGCAGGGCGCGGCCATCTGGTGACGGTGTCGCTCACTCGCGGCGAGAACGACGTCGTGCTGGCCGTGGAAGACGATGGCCCCGGGGTCGACGACGCGTTCCTCGGGCAACTTGGCGAGCGATTCTTCCGCGTGCCCGGCGTGGATGAGAACGGCACCGGCCTGGGCCTCGCCATCGTCGAGAGCATCGCCGAGCGCCACGGCGCGCGCGTGGCCTTCCTGCACGCGGACGCCGGCGGCCTGCGCGTGGAGCTGCATTTCCCCGCGGCCGCCCCGCCCCAGGCGTAGCCGCTGCGGTAGCCGCCAACGCAACGCGGCAGGTCCGCCAGAAATTACGGCACGTTCCCGAGAACTGACGCCGCTGCCGGGAAAGCCAGCTGAAACGGCCGGTGGGCAACATACGCCGCATGCTGCGGACGATGACGAAGGGCCAGGTGGGCATGTCGCCGGCATTCCGGTTCGAAGGCGGGTCCGAAGGGGTCCTGCTGGTGCATGGACTCGGCCGTACGCCCGACGAAATGCGCGTTCTCGGCAAGGGACTGAACCGCGCCGGTTTTACTGTGCTGGGCGTGGCCCTGGCCGGACACACGGGGAGCGAAGAAGAACTGCTCGCCTCCAACTGGCGCGAGTGGTACGCGAGCGTCGAGGCCGCCGCCGAGGAGCTGCGCGGGCAAGTGGACCGGCTGTTCGTCGCCGGCTCCTCGATGGGTGCCCTCCTGGCGCTGCGCCTCGCCGCAATGCGTCCGGACTGGGTGGCCGGCGTCGGCGTGTTCGGCGCGACGTTCCGCTATGACGGATGGTCGACGGGTTGGGCCGCCCGCATGTCCTTCCTGTTGCCGCTGTGCAAGCGACTGGGCATCGGGCGTCATCGGCGACTGCTGCGATGGCCGCCGCGAGGGCTCCAGGAACAGCGCCTGCGCGAACACTTCGGCAGGACCATGCCGGGCGGTCCCGACGGCGCCTCGCAGCGCGACGGCGATCCGTGGCACGCGCTGGCGGAAACCGTGGAACTCGCACGCGATGTGCGGCGGCGCCTGCCGTCCGTGCTGGCGCCCTGTTTCATCGCGCATGCGCTGGACGACGAGGTGGCCAGCACCGCCAACGCGGACCTCGTCGCACGGCATGTCCGTGGGCCGGTGGAGATGCTGCTGCTCGCCGACAGCTACCACATGATCACGATCGACCGCGAACGTCGCATGCTCATCGAACGCAGTGCCGACTTCTTCGACCGCGTGGCCCGCGAGTCGCGCACCGTGGGAGCCGCTTCAGCGGCGATGGGTGCTCGCGACGCGCTGGCCCGCTGACACCTGATGCGAGCGATCAGGCCTTGCCCTGCTCCACGAGGGTGAGGGCGACCTTGTCGCGCAGGTACACCGGCAGCGCGAGTTCGGGGGCCACGGCCTCGCCATCGCGGAAACGGCGCGCGGCCACTTCCGCGACGTGCCGGGCCTGTGGATAGCGCGCACCATCCGCGGACAGGATGGTTGTGGGAATGCGACTGCGCAGGATCGCCTCGTACGTGGCCCAACCGGTGCCGACCACGTGCCATGCCGCCGCCTCAGGAAGCACCAGGGCTGCCGCCGTATCCACGCGCTCGCGGTCGAGCAGCACCACGCCGCCCTCGCCGTTGCGACGCCACGCGGCTACATAAATCTCGCCCATGCGCGCGTCGATCACGGAAAGGATGGCGGCATCGTCCTCGGGCGCTTCCAGCGCCAGTGCCTGCAACGACGACACCGTGACCACCGGAATGTCGAGCGCCATGGCCATGCCCTGCGCCAACGAAACCCCCAGGCGCACGCCGGTGAACGCACCGGGGCCGCGGCCCACCGCGATACCGTCGAGCGCCTGGCGTTTCAGCCCCGCTTCCGCCAACAACTCGTCCGCCATCGGAAGCACCAGCTCGGCGTGCCGGCGTGGCGCCACTTCGCTGCGCTCGATCACTTCGTCGCCATGGACGAGCGCGACCGAGCAGGCTTCCGTGGAGGTTTCGATGGCAAGGAAATTCATGGCGAATCCGGCATGGGGGATGGCGTGGTCTGCGCGTACCAGTCGATGCGGCGGGTGAGGTACATGAGCAGTGCGATGACTGCCACGAGCACTACCGATCCGATCAGCAGCGCGTACTGTTCGGCACCTATCAGGCCATACAGTATGGCGTAAACCAGGGCGAGCACGCCGCCGAGGGCCAGCCCCGCCCCGCGCGCACGCAGTGCCGCCATGGCATAGCCACCCACGATGAGCACCACGGTGGCCGCGGCCACGGCGTAGGCGGGCCCGAATCCGATCTGCTCCGACAGAGCCAGCAGCAGCACGTAGAAGCTAGTCATCGCCGCGCCCACCAGGAGGTATTGCACCGGATGCAGTCGCAGTCCCTTCAGCACCTCGAAAAGGAAGAACGCGACGAAGGTAAGGGCGATGAACAATAGCCCGTATTTCCCCGCGCGGTCGTTCTGCTGGTACACGCCGCCCGGCTGGTAGAGCTTCACGCCGAAGGCCGATGCCGCAAGCCGTCCCGCCACGTCCGTATCGGCGGCATCCCAGTGCTGGCCGTAGGCACGGTTGAGGTCGAGCACCTGCCACGACGCGTCGAATCCTCGCGCATCGATGCGGCTCTTTCCCGGAAGCAGCGCGCCGGTGAAGCTCGGGTCGGGCCAGGGCGCACGCACGCGCACGCCGTTCGTGCGCGCCAGCGGCAGCACCGAGAAGGATTCGGTACCGGCGATGCGGAGCGTGACCGAGAAATCCAGCGGCGTCTGTCGCTCCGGATCGATGGATACCGGCGTTGCGAGCACGGTGTACGGCCCCATGCGCGCGGCCGACGAGGACAACTTCGCCGTGTGCCCGTCCACCGTCAACGACGTGATGGCCTGCAGCCCGCGCGTGTCGGCGATGAGCAGGCGCAGTTCTGCCTTGTCCGGATACCACGTGGCGCCGCTTTCCGCGGCGAAGCGGCGCAGATCGTCGGGCAGGATGCGTCCGCGCAACGTTACCTCGCCCGTATAGACAGGCACTTCGTACATGCCCGCGTGACGGCGCTCGACAGACAGGTCGGCAACGGTCTCGATCTCGTCGGCCAGCACGATCTCGGTGCCGTCGCGCACGCTCACTACCTTGTCGTCGCTGGAGCGGGTTTCGTAACGCGTGGGCACCCCGAGCACGAAGCCCCCGATGGCCTGCGGGCCGCCCCAGCCTTCGGCGACGCGCGTGGAAGCGGCATCGCGCATGGCCTGGCGCTCGCGAACCAGGCCGTCCGCCTGCGAGAGCGGAATGAGCATGATGAGCGCGAGCATGCCGATACCGAGCACTTTGGCGGTGATGGATTGCATCCAGCGAAACATGGTCTTCCTCGTTTGTTCTCGTGGTCAGGGGATCGTCCCTCGCGGAACGGCGCCACGCGTGGTTCGTTTCTGGCGCCGTGCGGGCAAGCACTGGCAGAAAACGGCGCTTATGCTCACACCCGAAGTGAGAGTGTTCTCATGACGTACCCGTTCGTTCCGTGGAGGATGCACGTACCACTCCACCGAGGACAGCATGATGCTTCCCGTCCAGCTAGCGATGCCCCTGGCCCTGATGGTCGGCGCGGCCATCGCCGCCACGACCACGCCCCTCTGCGACGAGCCGGCACGAAGCGAAACCCCGCAACATCGCGCCGACCGTGCGCGCGCCGGTCTCCTCGACCACGGTCACCACGGTGCCCACGTGCGCATGCACGAACGGCGGCATCGCCGCCATCCGCACCCGCATCACCCTTAGGAGAAGAAACCGACCACGTCGGCCAGGTCGCGCGTGCGCGGCATGGGCGGCAGGCTGGCGAGGAACAGGCGGCCGTAGCCCTTCGTGCTGAGGCGCGGATCGCACAGCACAAGCACGCCGCGGTCGTGCACGTCGCGGATCAGGCGTCCGGCGCCTTGTTTCAGGGCGATCACGGCCGTGGGCACCTGCCATCCCATGAAGGGATTGATGCCCGCCTCTTCCAGTGCTTCCAGGCGGGCCTGCAGCACGGGGTCGTCCGGCATCGCGAAGGGCAGCTTGTCGATCACGACCACGCTCAACGCTTCGCCCGATACGTCCACGCCTTCCCAGAAGCTTGCCGCGCCCAGCAGCACGCCCCGTCCGCTCATCCGGAACTCTTCCAGCAGGCGGTGCCGCGGCGCGGTGCCCTGCACGAACAACGGCCAGGGCACGCGGCCCTCCAGCAGTTCCGCGGCTCGGCGCAAGGCGCGATGGGACGTGAAGAGCAGGAAGGCGCGGCCGTCGGATGCATCGAGCACCGGACGGATGGCGGCGATCACCCGGTCGGTGTAATCGCGTGCCGCGGGGTCGGGCAGATCCTTGGGCAGGTAGGCCAGTGCCTGGCGCTGGTAATCGAACGGACTCTCCACATGCAGCGTCCGCGGATCCTCGAGGCCGAGCTGGCGCGAGAAATGTCCGAAGTCGCCCGCGATCGAGAGCGTGGCGGATGTGTGTATCCACGCCGCGTCCGTGGACATGCGCATGGCTCGCAGCGGGGAGGCGAGGTCCAGCGGCGTGGCATGCAGCGCAAAGCCGCGGGGCCAGGTCTCGTACCAGCGCACGTCGCTCGCGGAGTGCTCCTCCGCAATGCGGTCGAGCCGCAGACTCAGCATCTGCGCCCGTTCGAAGACATTGGCAAGCCCGCGCGACCGCTCGCCGAGGGCGGCCAGGAGGTCGGCCATCGCGGCCATCACGTCGCGCAGTTCGCCGAGCAGGTCGCGCACCCCCGCCTCGCGATCGAGGGCGCCGAACGGGCCGCGCGACGGTAGCGGGTCCATCGCAAGGCGCAGCCGCTTCACCAAGTCCTGGATGGCCTCCACCGGCTCGAGCAACTGGCTCGTGGCACCGGTGACGCCCTGCGCCTCCGCCAACGCGTCCTGGCCCAGGTCGACCACCTGTCGCGAACTCACGCTCTGCGAGAAGAACTGCCCGGCCAGCTCGGGAATCTGGTGCGCCTCGTCGAGGATGAACGCGTCGGCGCCCGGCAGGATCTCGCCGAAACCTTCCTGCTTCAGTGCAAGGTCGGCCATGAGGAGATGGTGGTTCACCACGACCAGGTCGGCCTCCATGGCTTCCCGTCGCGCCTTCACGACATGGCAGTCCTCGAAGAAGGGGCATTCCGAGCCGAGGCAGTTCTCCGGCGTGGACGTGACCCGTGGCCACACCGGCGAATCCTCGGGGATGTCCGCCATTTCCATGCGGTCGCCGCGGCGCGTGCGCGCCGACCAGGCACGGATCGCGGACAGCTGCGAGACGAGCTGGCGGTCGGGATTGCCTTCCCGCACGGCCTGGTCCAGACGGTAGAGGCACAGGTAATTGGCCCTGCCCTTCAGCAGGCTCAGCCGGGCCCGGCTTCCCAGCACGGAGTGCACGCGCGGCAGGTCGCGGAAGAACAGCTGGTCCTGCAGGGCCTTCGTCCCGGTGGACACGATGATCTTGCGCCCCGACAGCAGGGCCGGTACGAGGTAAGCGAAGGTCTTGCCGGTACCGGTACCCGCCTCGGCCACGAGCAGGTCGCGCTCGGCGATGGCGGACGCCACGGCCGAGGCCATGCGCTGCTGGGCCTCGCGGGGCGCGAAACCCGGCACTTCGCGGGCGAATGGACCTTCCGCGCCGAGGATCGCGGCCACTTCGTGTTCAGTCATCCGCCAAGTATCGCCTACAATGACGGTCTTTACGCCCTGAGCCCACGCATGGACAAGAGTTTCGAGCCCAGTCAGATCGAGTCGAAGTGGTACGCCCACTGGGAGTCCAACGGCTATTTCAAGCCGTCCGGCAAGGGCACGCCCTACACGATCATGCTGCCGCCGCCGAACGTCACGGGCACGCTGCACATGGGTCACGGCTTCCAGCACACCATCATGGACACGCTGGTGCGCTACCACCGCATGCGCGGCTTCGACACGCTGTGGCAGCTCGGCACCGATCACGCCGGCATCGCCACCGAAATGGTGGTGACCCGTCAGCTCAACGCCGAGGGAAAGCAACGCGCCGACCTCGACCGCGACGCGTTCATCGCCCGCGTCTGGGAATGGAAGAAGGAGTCCGGCGGCACCATCGGCCGGCAGATGCGCCGCCTGGGCGTGTCGGGCGACTGGAGCCGTGAAGTCTTCACCATGGACGAGGGCCCGTCGAAGGCCGTCGCCGAAACCTTCGTACGCCTGCACGAAGAAGGCCTGATCTATCGCGGCCAGAAACTGGTGAACTGGGACCCGGTGCTGAAGACGGCCATCTCCGACCTGGAGGTGGTCAGCGAGGAGGAAGACGGTTCGCTGTGGTCGATCCGCTACCCGCTCGCCGACGGCTCCGGCGAACTCGTCGTCGCCACGACGCGTCCGGAAACGATGCTGGGCGACGTGGCCGTCGCCGTGCATCCGGAAGACGAGCGCTACGCACACCTGGTCGGCCGCATGCTGAAGCTGCCGCTGTCGAACCGCGAGATCCCGATCATCGCCGACGACTACGTCGAGAAGGACTTCGGCACGGGGTGCGTGAAGATCACCCCCGCGCACGACTTCAACGACTACGCCATCGGCCAGCGCCACGATCTGCCGCTGATCAACATCCTCACCGACGACGCGAAGATCAACGACGCGGCGCCGGAGAAGTACCGCGGCATGGATCGCTACGTCGCGCGCAAGGCTGTGCTGGCCGATCTCGAGGCCGAGGGCCTGCTGGTCGAGACGAAGAAGCACAAGCTGCAGGTGCCGCGCGGCGATCGCACCGGACAGGTGATCGAGCCGTACCTCACCTGGCAGTGGTTCGTGAAGATGGACACCCTGGCCGCGCGCGGCCTCGAACTGGTCGAGCACGGCCACGTGAAGTTCGTGCCCGAGAACTGGATCAACACCTACCGCCACTGGCTCGGCAACATCCAGGACTGGTGCATCAGCCGCCAGCTGACCTGGGGCCACCAGATCCCCGCGTGGTACACCGACGGCGGCGCGATCGTCGTGGCGCGCGACGAGGCCGAGGCGAAGGCCAAGGCCGCCGCGCAAGGCTATACGGGCGCACTCCGCCGCGACGCCGACGTGCTGGAAACCTGGTTCTCGTCCGCGCTGTGGAGCCACTCCACGCTGGGCTGGCCAGACCCGAAGGCACAGGCGGAGCGCGGCTTCGACCGCTACCTGCCGACGAACGTGCTGGTCACCGGCTTCGACATCATCTTCTTCTGGGTGGCCCGGATGATCATGATGACCGACCACTTCACCGGCGAAGTGCCGTTCAAGGACGTCTACGTCACGGGCCTCATCCGCGACAAGGACGGCCAGAAGATGTCCAAGTCGAAGGGCAACGTGCTCGACCCGCTCGACATCGTGGACGGCATAGGGCTCGACGACCTGCTCGACAAGCGCACGCGCGGCCTCATGCAGCCGAAGATGGCGGAAAAGATCGACAAGGCCACACGCAAGGAATTCCCCGAAGGCATTCCGGCCTTCGGCGCCGATGCGCTGCGCTTCACCTTCGCCTCGCTGGCCACGCACGGCCGCGACATCAAGTTCGACCTCGAGCGGTGCGCGGGCTACAAGGCCTTCGTCAACAAGCTGTGGAACGCGTCGCGCTTCGTGCTGATGAACCTGGGTGAAGGCACCGTCGCGCCTGTGAAACCCTCCACGGAAGCCGAGCGCTGGATCCTCACCCGCCTGGGCCAGACCCTGGCCACGGTGAAGGAGCAGCTTGCCCTGTACCGTTTCGACCTCGCATCGCAGGCGCTGTACGAGTTCACCTGGAACGAGTTCTGCGACTGGTTCCTGGAGCTGTCGAAGCCTGCGCTCAACGGCGGCGACGCCGCCGCGGTGGCGTCGACGCGGTACACGCTCGTGCACGTCCTCGAGACGCTGCTTCGCGCGCTGCACCCGCTGATTCCGTTCGTCACCGAGGAAATCTGGCAGCACGTGCGCCCGCTGCTCGGTATCGAGGGCGACACGATCATGCTGCGCCCCTATCCCGAGGCCACCGACATCGTGGCCGACGACGCCGCCACGGCGGAAATCGAATGGGTGAAGGACGTGCTGACGGGTGTGCGTCGTATTCGCGCCGAGATGAACATCGCGCCGGGCAAGGTCATCCCCCTGCTGTTCGCCGATGGCGACGCCGCGGATCGCGGTCGCGCGGAGAAGTTCGCCGCGCAGATCGCCTTCCTCGGCCGCGTGGAATCGCCGGTGTGGGTGTCGGGCGAGGAGCCCGCCGCGGCGGTCGCCGTGGTCGGCGGCATGCGCGTGCTGATTCCACTCGAAGGCCTGATCGACGTGGGCGCCGAGAAAGCGCGCCTCGCGAAGGAGATCGCGCGGGTGGAAGGCGAAATCCGCAAGTGCGAAGCCAAGCTGGGTAACGCGAACTTCGTGGCGAATGCGCCAGCCGAGGTGGTGGAGCAGGAGCGCCAGCGCATCGCCGACTGGACCCGCCAGGCGGATGCCATGCGCGAGCAGGCGCGCAAGCTGGGCTGAGCACGCTTTGTGTGGGAGCCGCTTCAGCGGCGATGCAAGCACCCCATCGCCGACAGGGTCGGCGATGGGGTGCTTGCGATTAGCTTGCCCGCTGCCGCGGTATCGCCGCTGAAGCGGCTCCCACAGAACCGGTACCGATCACATATCGTGCTTCGTGACCTCGAAGCCGGCCTGCTTGTATTGCGTCCACCGCGCTCGTGAACCCTCGCGTTCCGCCGGGTCGGCCGCGACCACCTCAAGCACGCGGTCGAACTGGCCGGGGGCGCAGGTGTCCCGCAGGTTGATCACCAGCGGACGATCAGGCGTTTCCACGCCCGGCGGCACGATCAGCACCGCCGTGTTGGCGTCTTCCTCATCACCCGCCAGCTGGTGCGGAATGAAGGCGTCCTCGTCGAAAGCCCACAGGTATTCATCGACCGCTTCCGCCTGCTCGAAATCCCGCGTGAGGATGAGCGTGGGCTGCTGCGCGCCGAACGCACGCTTCGCGAGTTCGCAGACCAGCAGCAGCGGATCCTCGCGGAACCGCGGTTTGTCGATCAGGTAGAAGTCGGCGCGCGGCATCGGTTCGGGATCAGCCGGCCGCGGCGACGCGGTCGAGTAGCCACTGGGTCAGCAACGGCACCGGGCGGCCGGTGGCAAGACCCTTGCGACCTTCGTCCCAGGCGGTGCCGGCGATGTCGAGGTGCGCCCAGCGGCGGCCTTCGGTGAAGCGGGCAAGGAAGCAACCGGCGGTGATCGCGCCGGCGTACTTGCCGCCGATGTTGGCCACATCGGCGAAACCCGACTCGAGCTGGCTCTGGTAGTCGTCCCACAGCGGTAGGCGCCACGCGCGGTCCAGGGTGGCTTCACCCGCCGCCAGCAGTTCGGCGGACAACGTCTCGTCCTTGGTCATGAGGCCGCTGGCGTGCTTGCCCAGGGCAACGACGCAGGCGCCGGTAAGCGTGGCGGCGTCGATGATGGTGTGCGGATCGAAGCGCTTGCCGGTGTAGGTAAGCGCGTCGCACAGGATCAGGCGGCCTTCGGCATCGGTGTTCAGCACTTCGATGGTGATGCCCGACAGGCTGGTGAGCACGTCGCCCGGGCGATAGGCCGCACCGTCCGGCATGTTTTCCACGGCCGGAACCACGCAGACGAGGTTCACCGGCAGCCGGAGCTTCACGGCGGCCACGAAGGCGCCGAGCACACCGGCGGCGCCGCACATGTCGAACTTCATTTCTTCCATGCCCGGGCCGGGCTTGAGGCTGACGCCACCGGTGTCGAAGGTGATGCCCTTGCCGACGAAGGCATAGGGACGCTCGCCCTCCTTGCCGCCGTTCCACTGCAGGATGACGAGGCGCGGGGCGTTGGCCGAACCGCGGGCGACCGCGAGCAGCGAACCGAAGCCTTCGCGCTCCATGTCGGCGCGGTCGAGGCTTTCGAAGGTGACGCCATCATGGGCGTCCGCGAACGCGCGGGCCTGGTCGGCGATGTAGTCGGGGTTGCAGATGTTCGGCGGCAGGTTGCCCAGTTCGCGCGCATAGCGGACGCCTTCGGCGATGGCGCGCGCCTCGGCGATGCCGGCCTCGCCCTCGGCGGGGCCCACGAGCGTGACCGATGCGAGTTCCGGCTGCGCCTTGTCGCGCGGCTTCACCGTGGCGGTGTAGCGGTAGGCCACGTGGTCGGTGACCAGGGCGGCCACGCGCAGGCGCCAGGCGGCGTCGCGGCCCGGCACGTCGACCTCGGGCAGCCAGCTGGCGGCCTCGGCGACAGGCAGGCGGCCGATGGCGCGGGCAGCCTCGGTGGTGACCCGCTGGTAGCGTGCCGCGTCGAAGGTCTTCTGTGCGCCCAGGCCCACGATCAGCACGCGGGAGGCGGCCACGCCGGCCGGGTGCAGCAGGGTGACGAGGTTGCCGACCTTGCCGGTGACGTCGCCGGCCTCCACGAGGCGCTTGATGGCGCCGTCCGCCGCCGTGTCGATCCGCGCCGCGGCGCTGGTCAGGACGCCGTTCTCGTAGACGCCGACCACGGCCACCGGGGTGGCGGTCGATTCGGGAGCATGGGAACCGAGGCTGAACTGAACCGTCATAGCTAACTGTCCTGCGAAAGCCTGCCGGGGCCCGGACAGGCTAGACTTATGGTTTGCCGGCAGGGACTGACGCGGCACGAACCGCCAATTCTATCAAATGCTCAGCATTCTCGACCGTTACTTCCTGCGCGAGCTGGCCTACGGGGTCCTCGCGACGGCCATCGTGCTGCTGGTGATCTTCGCCGGCGGTGCGTTTGCGACCGTCCTGCAGAAGGTCGCCAACGGCAGCATCCAGCCCAGCGTGATGTTCGAGGTGCTGGGCCTGCAGATGGTGGACCTCCTCTCCACGCTCCTGCCGATGTCGGCCTTCCTCGGCACCCTCATCGCCCTGGGCCGCATGTACCGGGAAAGCGAAATGCACGTGCTCGCGTCCTCGGGCATGGGCCCGCGCGGCATGCTGCGTCCGGTCACCCTGCTGGCCGTCGCCGCCACCATCGTGGTGGGCCTGGTCTCCCTCTGGCTCGGCCCGCTCTCCTCCCGCACCGCCGACCAGGTCATCGCGGCCGCCAACAAATCGGTGATCGCCGCAGGCCTCGATGCCGGCCGCTTCACCGAGCTGCCCGGCAAGGGCGGCATCATCTTCGTCGACACCTTGAGCCGCGACGGCACCGTGCTCGGCAAGACCTTCCTCGCCACCGACCGTACCGACAGCGACGGCAAGCCGCAGGTCCGCGTCGTGAATGCCAGGAATGGCCGCATGTACCAGGAAAGCGACGGCCAGAGTCGCTTCCTCGCCTTGTTCGACGGCTGGCAGTTCGAGATCCCGCTGGGCGCGGACAACTGGCGGCGCATGAAGTACGAGCGCAACGACATCTCGCTGTCGAACATCGCGGACGACGACGAAGACACCGATCCGGCGCATGAGTCGTCCACGACGGACCTGTTCAAGTCCCTCACACCCGATAACCTCGGCGAACTGGTGTCCCGCTTCGCCGCCCCCGTCAGCACCCTCGTGCTGATGATGATGGTGCTGCCGATGTCGCGGCAGGCGCCGCGCGATGCCCGCTATGGCCGCCTGCTCATCGCCGTGCTCGCCTACTTCCTCTACGTGGTGTGGCAGCTGATCGCGCGCGCGCAGATCATCAAGGGCCACCTGCACACCTCGGTCCCCATCTGGCTGCTGCACGTCATCGTCTTCGCCGTGGCGGCTTGGTATTTCTGGCGGCAGAACGCTCCGCGGCGCGTGAAGGGAGCCCATTGATGGCCACGCTCACCGTCAAGCGTGCCGACCGGCTGATCGGCGCCAGCGTCCTGGGCACCCTGCTGCTCGTCTGGCTGGTGCTCACCGGGTTCGATGCCCTCACCCAGTTCGTGCGCCAGCTCGGCAACATCGGCAAGAACGGCTTCACGCTCTACGACGCCATCGCGTACATCATGCTCACGGTGCCCCGGCGCCTGTACCAGATGTTCAGCAACGCGGCGCTCATCGGCGGCCTGCTCGGCCTGGGTGGCCTGGCCGCCACCGGTGAACTCACGGCACTGCGCGCCGCCGGCATGTCCAAGCTGCGCATCGCCGTCTCGGCCGCGGGCGTCGTGGCCGTGCTGACGCTGGCGGTGGTGGTCATGGGCGAAACCGTGGCGCCCTACGGCGACCAGCACGCGCAGGCCATCCAGGTGCGCATGCGCTCCAGCAATCTCGGTTCCACCAGCAGCGGCCTGTGGGCTCGCGACGGCGGCAAGATCATCAACGCCAAGTCGGCCATCGCCACGCAGGACGGCGACCGCGCCACGGTGAAACTGGTCGATGTACGCGTCTACGACTTCACCCCCGACGGACAGGTGAAGACGTTCTCGCATGGCGACAGCGCCATCCACGACGGCAACCACTGGGTCATGACCAACGTGCGCACCACGTCGCTCGATGCGGCGGGCACGCATTCCACGCACGAGGACACGCAGACCTGGGCCTCGAAGCTCAATCCGCACGTGCTCGAGCAGTCGGTCATCCACCCCGAATACCTGTCGATGAGCGACCTGCGCCGCAACATGCGCTACCTCGAGGCCAACGGGCAGAATCCCGGTGCCTATGCCGTGGCCTTCTGGGGCCGCGCGCTCTTCGCGGTGAACACGCTGGTGCTCGTGCTCTGCGCCATGCCTTTCGCCTTCGGCTCCCTGCGCTCGGGCGGCCTCGGCAAGCGCCTCTTCATCGGCATTATCCTCGCCATCGGCTGGTACTTCCTCCAGGGTGCGATGGTGAACTTCGGCACGGTGTACGGCCTGCCTCCGCTGTTGGCGAACCTGTTGCCGACATCGTTGCTGATCGTGGGCGCGCTGGCGTATTTCAGACGCTTCGGCTGACCGCCGCGCCGGCGTCGTTTCAGTGCTCGGGCACCGTGCAAACGCTCTCGAGCATACTGTCCAGGTCACTGCCGGTCATGGGCTTCCGCACCAATGCATCCATGCCGGCTTCCCTCACCGCGGCGAGTTCGTCGCCCGCGGAGCGAGCGGTAACGGCAACGATGGGGATGTCGCCTAGCGCATCCATGCGCCGCACCATGCGCGCTACCTGGAAGCCGTCCATCATCGGAAGGTCGAGATCCAGCAGCATCGCGTCGAAACTGTCGCGCGACAGCTCCGTCATGGCGGCGAGTCCGTCGCCCACTGCCGTCACCACGTGGCCGCGTTCACGCAGAAGGCCGACGATCACCTCGCTGACCACCGCATCGTCTTCCACGAGGAGCAGGCGCTTGCCCGTCACGCTCGGCGCTGCCGGTGGCATACGCGCGGTGCAGTCGCCGCAATGGCAGGGCACGAGGGGGACGCTCACCACGAAGGCGGTACCGTGCCCCGGGTCGCTGCGCACGCGGATGTTGCCTCCCATCAGCGTGCACAGCTCGTGGCAGATCGCGAGACCGAGTCCCGAGCCCTGCGCGCGCTGCGGCGAGCCACCCTGCTCGAATCTCGAAAACACTCGCGCGCAGAGTTCGGCCGACATGCCCGGCCCGGTATCCGTCACCGTCATCACGAGCAAAGCACCCTCGTAGCCTACGTGTAGCGACACGCCGCCCGATTCCGTGAACTTGACCGCGTTGTTCACGAGGTTCTGCAGGACCTGCCGGAGTCGGATGGTGTCGCCCCGAACCGATTCGGGCACGTTCGCATCGAACGCCGACGACAGGCTTAAGCCTTTCTCCCGTGCGTTTCCCGCGGCCAGGGCGATGACCTCGCCGGCCACCGCGCGCAGGGGCACGCATTCGGATTCGAGCACCAGCCGCCGGGCCTCGATACGGGTGAGGTCGAGCGCGTCGTTCACGAGACGAAGCAAGGTCGTGCCTGACCGCCGTACGGCTTCCACGTACGCGCGCTGTGTTTCGTCCAGTGGCGTGCTCGCCATCAGCTCGGCCATGCCGAGCACCCCGGTCATCGGTGTGCGGATCTCGTGGCCCAACGTGGCCATGAAGTCCGTCTTTGCCGCGTTGGCTTCCTCCGCGAGACGCCGCTGCTGTTCGGCGAGCTTGAGACGCATGGCCTGACGCACGCGACGGCGCGTGCTGAGCACAAGGGCCGCGATCGTCGCGATGAAGAGAAGGACATAGCTCAGCCATGCCCACCAACGCAGCCACGGCGGCGAATCGACGACGATCGTCAACGGGTGGGATAGCGTGCCGGCGACCTCGTCGCGGCCGGCGCCCGAGATGCCGAGGCTGTAGACACCGGCGGCCAGCGGACCGAAGGCGCGCTGCCCATCCTTGCCCGTACGCATCTTCGTGATTTCGCCATCGTGTTCGAGGGAGAACACGAGGTGGTTGCGGTCGGGATTGACGTAGGAAAGCGCGCGGGCGCCGACGACCAGCTCGCGCTCGTTCCACGCAAGGCGGAGCGTGTCCTTTTCGATGGGCACCGGTACGCGCGTACCGCCGCGCAGTACCGAGGCGCCAAGCACCACGATGGACGGTTTCCGCGTGTGGTCACGCTGCCGGTCGGGCCGGAAGCCGACCAGGCCGCCGAGCGTGGCGCCGTACATCGTGCCGTCGTCGAGTTGCACCGTGGTGGCGTTGGTGAATTCGCCATTCGCCAGCCCGTCGGCGAGTCCGAACGGGCGGAATTTGTCAGTGCCCGGATCGAAGCGCCACACGCCGGTTTCGCCGTAAAGCCAGAGGCGCCCCGCGACGTCGCGGCGCACGTTGAGGATGTCCGCCGAGGGAAACCCGTGCACCCCCTTGACGCACCGGTCGCGTTGCGCGTGCCGTCCGTCCCAGCGGTAGTGTTCGAGGCCGTCGGGACGCACCACCCAGAATCCGTCCTCGTCGGGTTCGAAGGCGTTGATGCGGCCCGCGGCCACGCCGGGAATGAAACGCATGTCGCCCGAGGAACGATCCATGCGGGCGAGGCCCGCCAGGCTCGCCTGCCATAGCTCATCACCGACGACTTCGATCTGCCGCGTATCGGCCATGCCGCGGCGCGACGCGGCAAAGGGAATCGAGCGTGCCCGGCCCAGGTTCGCGTCCAGCTTGAACAACCCCTGCCCCATCGCCGCGACGTACACCGTATCGTCCGGGCCTCGGGCGAGCATGGTGACGGGATGGTCGATGCTTGCCCGCAAAAGGGGCCGCGTCTTGCCGTCGCGGCCGAGTGAGAGGCCGTTCACCGTGCCGATGAGCAGGCCGCCTGGCGTCTCCAATAGCGACTGCACGCGCATGGCGTCTATGTCGAAGCCTTCCGACGTCTTGCCCGTGGCGGGATCGAAGCCACGAATCCAGCCATAGAGACCGCCGACCCAGAGTTTGGTGCTTCCCTGCGCCGCCACCGCCTTGACCGTGCGGCCCGGGAAACTGAAAGGATCGGTGGCCACATGGGCGAAGCGGGTGAAATCGTCCCATGCAGGGCCGAGGTAGGCGAGGCCCCCGTCGCTCAATGCGAACCACAGGCCATGTTCGCGATCTTCCAGCATGCCGCGCACGGTGCGCCCCGGCAGTCCGCCCTGTGCCGTCCAGGCGCTGCGTACCGCGTGAAGGCGGCCGTAGCGGTCGAGCATGCGCAGACCATCGGGGCCCGACACCCAGAGGATGCCGTGGCTGTCTGCCAGCGAGGCGTAGAAGGGCGACGCCGCGAGGCGACGGTCGCGATGGAGGAGCCCGTCGGGGGCCAGCCGGTACAGGCCGCGCTCGGTCGCGAACCGCAGCTCGGCCGCGTGACCGTCGATGCGCAATACGCGCGGGTGGCTTCCATCTTCGAACGCCACCGGCGTCATGACGCCCGCCGCATCGACCACATCGACGCCGGCGTCGGTGCCGATCCACACGCGACCATCATCGGAGGCATGCAGCGCGCGAATGGAGGCGGACGACGGACCGTCGGACCCGGCGACCCGCTCCTGCCACTGGCTGCCATCGGAGCGCATGTGCATCAGGCCGCTGCCGGTGCCGATCCAGATGGAGCCGTCGCGCGCCTGCGCAATGGCGCGCACGTCGTCGTCCACGAGTTCGTCGCGCCATTGGACGAATGTGCCGCGAGCGGCGTCGTACCTGCCGAGCCCCAGGTCTGCGCCACCGATCCAGACGCGATCTTCCGCGTCGACGAGCAAGGCCGTCACGCCGCCGGCGGGTAACGAAATCGTCTTCTCCGGACCGGTGCCGGGCGTCACGAACTGGACACCGTCGAAACGGGAGAGCCCCACCGACGTGCCGACCCAGATGAAGCCCTGGCTGTCCTGGGCCACGGCGTGCACCTTGCTGCTGGGAAGCCCCTCGAGGAGACCGTAGCTGCGGAACTGGGGTGTCGGCACGGGCGGCATCGTGACGGCGGAGACGGGGAAGACCACGAACCAGCCGATCGCGACCGCGAGGATCCATCCGGGGACGAGCGTGTAGTACATACGCGAATTCCTGTTGCGCTCCCGATCATGCCACGCAGGTCGACCAGGGCAACTGGGAACTCCCTGACAAGTGCGTAGTCCTCCGCCCACATCGGAGCCGACTCGTGGCACTAGAATGCGGACATGTCTTCCCGGCTTCGCCTCCTCCTGGCCGCCGTCGGCCTGCTCGCCCTCGTTTGGCTGCTGCTGGCGGCGCTCGATCGCGCGCTGGCCCTGGCCCAGCGTTTCATGGGCTTGCCCACGGGCATGCGCTGGCTACTGGGCGTCGTCGTGCTCCTGATGGTCCTCGCGGGAATCGCTTTCGTAGCCTGGTGGCTGCGCCCGCGCAAACCCCGGCCACCGGTCGCAGCGCCGGACCGTGCCTCGCTCGAAGCGCGGATCGAACGGCTGCGCGAGGCGGAGACGGATGTTGAGGAACTTCGCAAAGAACTGGGCGAGCTCGACCGCCGCCGCGTGAGCGCACGCACCTATCTCGCGGTGTTCGGCGAGATTTCCACCGGTAAGTCGACCCTCATCGGAACCCTCGTGCCCGGTGCCGCGCCGGCACGCGATGTGCGCGGGGGAACGACGCGCGACGTGACTACTTACGACATGTCCGTCGACGGCCAGGATTGGACGGTCGCGGATGTGCCCGGCTCCTCCGAAGCGGATGGCGAGGCACGCGAGCGCATGGCGCGCGAGGAAGCGCTGCGTGCCCATGCCGTGGTGTATGTCTGCGCGGGCGACCTCACACGCACGCAAGGCGAGGAATTGCGCTGGCTCGGCGACTTCGGCAAGCCGCTGGTACTGGCGGTGAACAAGGCGGACCAGTGGAGCCCCGAGGAACTCGACCGTATCCTGGGGCACGTACGCGAACAGGCCGGTGGCGTCCCCGACGCGGTGGTCGCGATCAGCGCGGGCGGCGAGGAACGCTTCACGCGGCGCCTCGCGAACGGTGGCACGGAGGACGTTACACGCCGTCGCGCCGCCAACGTGCAGCCGCTGCTGGATGCATTGCGCCGCCTCCTCGCGTCCGGTGCGGCCGCGCTGGAGGGGCAGCGCGAGAACGCGGTACTCGCGGGCCTGCACGAGCGCACCGGTGAGCGCGAGCGGGCATACCGCGACGAAGAGGCCCAGCGTATCGTGCGCCGCTATGCCCGCCGCGCCATCGTCGGGGCCATGGCGGCCGTGGCGCCCGGCAGCGACCTCATCATCCAGGGCGCACTCGCCACCGGCATGGTGCGCGCGCTGGCGGCGCTCCATGACGTTCGCGTCACCGACGTCGAGGTCGACAATCTCTTGCGCCAGGTACGCATGACCGTGCGCACCGGCACGTCCGTCGTGCTCGCGATCGCCGGCAATGCCCTGAAGGCCTTCCCGGGCCTGGGCACGCTGGGCGGCGGCGTCTTGCACGCCTTTGCCTATGCGCTCATCTTCGACAGCTTCGGCAGGGCATTGGCCGCCACGCTGGCCGAACGGCACACGCTCGACCAAGACGACGCCAGTGCGCGCATGCGCGAATTGCTGGGCGATGCCGGGGCGTCGCGCCTGCGCCAACTGGCCGAATTGACCGGCGAGGCGCTTCGGAATCGCTGAGCGAACGATGCGTTCACCTCCGGCGGGCTGACAACCTGGCCCCACTCGCGCCACACTCACCTCTATCGGCCGGCTTCCGGCCTCGTGCGACAGGCCACCTGCATGCGTCACGCCCGCCATCTCGTTCCGATCCTGCTTGCGTTCGCAGCGCTGCCGGCGATGGCGGCCCCGGTCGTCTACCGCATCGATCCCGTGCACAGCCAGGTCGTCTTCAACGTCGACCACAACGGATTCTCCCGCTCGTTCGGTCGCCTGCGCATCGCCGAAGGCAGCATCGCGTTCGACCGCGACGACTGGTCGAAGTCGTCGGTGCAGGCCACCATCGACCTGGCGTCCATCGACATGGGCGACGCCGACTGGGACAAGGCCGTGCGCGGCCCGAACCTTCTCGACAGCGACCGTTCCCGCACCGCGCGCTACGTAAGCGAGTCGGTGGAGAAAAGAAGCGACGACGAAGGCGTGGTGCACGGCAAGCTCACCCTGCGCGGCACCACGCTTCCCCTCGACATCCCGTTCCGGGTGAACCGCGTGGGCAAGACCATCTACGGCCTGCACACGGTCGCGGGTTTCTCGGCCCAGGTGTCGGTCGACCGTATCGCGTACGGCATGACCGCCAATCGCGGCTCCATCGGCACCGACGTGTCGGTGTGGCTCGAAATCGAGGCCATCCGCGGCGGCGCCGCCCCTTCCAACGACAAGGACACCCCCGATGCCCCTGCGCAGTGACCACACCCGCTGGAGCACCGTCGTCAAGACATTCCATTGGACGATGGCGTTGTTGATCCTCGGCAACGGCGCTTTCGCCTACTGGATGGATGGCCTCAAGCCGTCGCTGCACAAGATCAACATGTTCGCGCTGCACAAGTCGATCGGGCTCACCGTGCTGGCGCTGTTCTTCCTGCGCCTGCTGTGGCGGGCGGTCGACCGCCGTCCGCCGGACGAACCGGCGCCGGGCTGGCAACGCGCGGCCGCGCATACGGTGCATGGCTTCCTTTACCTGTTGATCGTGGCGATTCCGTTCAGCGGTTGGGCTTTCAATTCGGCGCACGGATTCCCGTTGCAGTACTTCAAGCTGTTCAACCTGCCCGCGCTCGTCGAGAAGAACGACGCGTGGTCGGACATCCTCGAAAACGTGCACATCTACCTGTTCTGGTTCCTGCTCCTGGTGCTCGTCGCCCACGTGGGCGGGGCCCTGAAGCACCACCTCGTCGATCGCGACGACACCTTGCGCCGCATGCTGCCCTTCGGCCGCGCGAAGCGAAGCGCATCCAACCCTCCCGGAGAAACCCCATGAATCCGACGTTCCGCCGCCTGTCCGTGCTCGGTCTCGCGCTGGCCCTTCCCGTCGCCGCCTCCGCGGCGGACTACAAGGTCGGCCCCGGCAGCACCCTCGGTTTCAGCGGCAAGTTCCAGGGCCAGCAGTTCGACGGCAGCTTCGGCAAGTTCGACGCGGCCATCAGCTACGATCCCGCCAACCTGGCCACGTCGAAGTTCGACGTGACCGTCGACGTCGCCACGGCGAAAACCGGCGACGGCGACCGCGACAAGGCCTTGCCCACGTCGGATTTCTTCGACGCCTCGAAGTTTCCCAAGGCTCGTTACGTCACCAACGGATTCAGCAAGGACGCGAAGGGCAATGTCGTGGCGAACGGCAACCTCACGCTGCACGGCGTGACGAAGCCCTTGGCGCTGAAGGTCGTCACTTTCAATCCGAATCCCGGCGGTGCCCGCCTCTCGGTCACCGGCACGCTCAAGCGGCTCGACTTCGGCGTCGGCAGCGGCGATTACAAGGACACCTCGACCATCGCCGACGAAGTCCTGGTCAACGGCACGCTGAACCTGTTGCCGGCGAAGTAACGGCATACGGTGGACTGGCGCGAACGACTGCGCGGCATTGCCTCCCGCTTCCGGCGCGGTGGCAATGCCACGCCCGTTTCCGACGACCGGGGCGGCCCGGTAGCCGCCAGCCTGCGCGACCTGCTGGCCGATCCGTCCATCCCCGCCGACGTCCGCGAAGCGATGGCCACTGATTTCCAGCGCGTCGAACGCATGCTCGACCGCCTGGAGAACGAAGAACTGCACGTGGCCGTATTCGGTCGCGTTTCCGCCGGCAAATCCGCGCTCGGCAATGCCCTCCTGGGACGCGACGCGTTCGCCGTCGGTGTGCTCCACGGCACCACCACGGAAGCCGATGCGGCCCGGCTGGACGAAGCCGCCACCGCGGGGCTGGTACTGATCGATACACCCGGCATCAACGAACTCGGCGGCGAGGCGCGCGAAAAACTCGCGTTCGAGGTGGCCGAGGTCTGCGACCTCGTCGTCTTCGTCGCCGACGGCGACCTCACCCGCGAGGAACGCGACGCGCTGCGCACGTTGGCCATGACAAGGCGGCCGCTGCTGCTCGTCCTCAACAAGGCCGACCGCTACGGCGACGACGAGCGGGAAGGCCTGTTGTCGCGCCTGCGCGAGCATGCGGTGGGGTTGGTCGCACCCGAGGACGTGATCGCCGTGGCGGCTCGGCCGGCGGCGCGCGACATCGTCGAGGTGGACGCCACCGGGCACGAACGGCGGAGCACCGCGCAGCGGCCCGCCGATGTCGCGGCCCTGAAGGACCGGCTGCTCGCGATCGCCGAGCGCGAAGGGAAAGCCTTGTCCGCCATCAATGCGGGACTGTTCGCAGGGCGGCTCACCGACCAGGTGAACGAACGTATCGCGGCCGCACGTCGCGAGGTCGCGGGCCGGGTCATCCGCCAGTACTGCATCGCCAAGGCGATGGCCGTGGCCCTGAATCCCGTCCCCGTCGCCGACCTGCTCCTGGCTGGCGGGCTGGACGCCGCGATGGTCGTGCAACTCGGCCGCGTCTACGGCCTGCCCCTCACGCGCAGCGAGTCGGGCCGGCTCGTGGCCGTCATCACCACGCAGCTGGCGGCGCTGATGGGCGCGGTATGGGGCGTGCAACTCGTGGCGTCGGCGTTGAAGGGGCTGAGCGGCGGGCTGTCGGTCGTGGTCACCGCCGCGGCGCAAGGCGCACTGGGTTGGTACGCCACGGTCCTGATCGGACGTGCGGCCGAGCATTACCTGGTATCGGGCAAGTCCTGGGGCGAGCATGGGGCCAAACGCGCCGTGGCGGCCGTCGTGGCGAGCCTGGATCGCGATTCCATCCTCCGCGAAGCTCGCGACGAGATCCTCAGGCGCCTGAAAACCTCCCGCTAGCCGATCCTGTGGGAGCCGCTTCAGCGGCGATGGACGTTCCGGGCGAGGCTGCTCGCTGCCGCGGGATCGCCGGCATAGCCGGCATAGCCGGCATAGCCGGCTCCCACAATAGCCAGCTCCCACAAGCGATGCGTCAACTGACGAACGCCCTTACGGCCGCCCCGTCGAACGGCCAATCAAGCTCGGCCCCGTCGCTCCGCCGCAGCACCGGCACGCGCGTGCCATAACGCGCCTCCAGCGCCTCGTCGTCGTCGATCCATACCGAGTCGAAATCCGGGAAGCGGGCCTCCGCCAGCAAGGCCAGGGCCTGGTCGCAGAGATGGCAATCGTCGCGCTGGAAAAGGATGAAACGGGACATTCGCGTATGTATGGGGTCGCGGGACGCGGAGGCGTAGAATAACCGGTCACCTCCCACAGCCAACGTCTCCCCCAAGCCATGGCAGTCAGCGTCTTCGACCTCTTCAAGATCGGCATCGGCCCGTCCTCGTCGCATACCGTGGGCCCGATGCGCGCCGGTGCGCGCTTCGCCGAGCACTGGCTCGAGGAAAAAGGCGTGCTGGAACGCGTGGCGCGCGTGCGCTGCGAGCTGTTCGGCTCGCTGGCCATGACCGGGCGCGGCCACGGCACCGATAAAGCGGTGCTACTGGGCTTCGAAGGCGAGTGGCCCGATCGCGTCAACCCCGACACGATTCCCGCCACGCTCGAGCGCATCCGCTCGAGCAAGCGGATCCGCATCCTCGGCCGGCACGAAATCCCGTTCGACGAGAAAGGCGACCTCGTCTTCAACAAGCGCCAGAAACTCCCGTTCCACACGAACGGCATGCGCTTTTCCGCCTACGACGCGGACGGCAACGAACTGGCCACGCGCGACTACTACTCGGTGGGCGGCGGTTTCGTAGTGAATCCCGACGAGGCGGCGGAAGACCGCATCGTCGCCGACACGAGCGAACAGCCCTACGCGTTCTCCACAGGCGACCAGCTCATGTCGCTCTGCAAGGAGCACGGTCTCACCATCGCCCAGCTGATGATGCGTAACGAAGCCATCTGGCGCCCCGAGGCCGAGACGCGCGCCGGCCTGCTCCGGATCTGGAAGGCCATGCAGGATTGCGTGGCCCGTGGCCTGCGCTCACCGGGCGTGCTGCCCGGCGGCCTGAAGGTGAACCGCCGCGCGCCCGCCATGGCGGCGGAATTGCGCGCGCAGCCGGAAGCGTCTCTGCGCGATCCGCTCACCATCCTCGATTGGGTGAACCTGTACGCGCTCGCCGTGAACGAGGAGAACGCCGCCGGCGGCAGCGTGGTCACGGCCCCGACGAACGGCGCCGCCGGCATCGTGCCCGCGGTGCTCCACTACTACCGGCACTTCTGTCCGGGCGCCTCGGAAGACGGCGTCGTGGAGTTCCTGCTCACGGCGGGTGCCATCGGCATCCTCTACAAGGAAAACGCCTCGATTTCCGGTGCGGAAGTCGGGTGCCAGGGCGAGGTCGGCGTGGCCTGCTCGATGGCCGCCGGCGGCCTCACGGCCGCGCTGGGCGGTACCGTCACCCAGGTCGAGAATGCCGCCGAAATCGGCATGGAACACAACCTTGGCCTCACCTGCGACCCTATCGGCGGCCTGGTGCAGATCCCCTGCATCGAGCGCAACGCCATGGGCGCGGTCAAGGCGATCAACGCAAACCGCATGGCACTGAAGAGCGACGGCAAGCACCACGTGTCGCTGGACAAGGTCATCGCCACCATGCGCGACACCGGCCGCGACATGAAGGACAAGTACAAGGAAACGTCGCGCGGCGGGCTTGCCGTAAACGTCATCGAATGCTGATCGCTACATGTGGGAGCCGCTTCAGCGGCGATAGGTGCAAGCGGCAAGCTTGCCCGCTGCCGCGGGATCGCCGCTGAAGCGGCTCCCACGGGCATTGTCCTACCTCGCCGGGCACAGTCTCGGCAGGCGATCCACGGTCTCTACCCGCACCGGTTCGTCCTCGCCCCACCAGTTGGCGACGGCCGTGTAGCACACACGCAACTTTCCGCGACGGGTTTCGAAACGCTGCTTGCTCGTATAGGCGAAGCACGACACCGAGGCCAGGTGACCCATTTCGCGCATGGCGATGGCGCACCGCCGCACGGCTTCCACCGGGTCCTCACCCGGGTACAAGGTGAAGTAAAAACCCTTGGCGGTACGGTCGTATGACTCCGAATCGATCAGCCGGCCCTTGTCGCTCCATTGCTCCGCGGCTGCGGCGACGCCGCATGCCGGAAAGGCAAGGAACAACATGCCAATGGCGACCCACTTCGAATGCATCCGAACCCCTTCGTCCCTACCGCGTCGGTCAGTGTATATCGACGCGACGACGGTTGGGGGTGGCAGCCACTGGCTGACATGGCGGGCCGGGGCTGTCATCATCCGGCCCTTGTGCCGCCCTGGGCCCGGGCTCCCGCCCTGCCCGTTCGACCGGAGTCACCATGTCTCATAGCGCTATCCGCCGCGACGTCGGCGCCTTTGCCCTCATGCTTACCGGCCTGGGCTCGATCATCGGCTCAGGCTGGCTGTTCGGCGCCTGGCACGCCGCCCAGCTTGCCGGCCCCGGCGCGGTCTACGCCTGGATCATCGGCGCCGTCATCATCCTCTTCATCGCCATCACCTACGCCGAACTGGGCGCGATGTTCCCCGAGTCCGGGGGCATGGTCCGCTACGGACACTACTCGCACGGTTCGCTGGTCGGCTTCATCGCCGGCTGGGCCAACTGGATCGCCATCGTCTCGGTGATCCCCGTCGAGGCCGAGGCGTCCGTCCAGTACATGGCGTCCTGGCCGTGGGAATGGGCAGCGTGGACGAAGGACCTGTACGTGGTGACCAATGGCCACGGCGAACTCACGCCGCCCGGGCTCGCCATCGCCGTCGTGCTGGTGCTCGTGTACTTCTTCCTGAATTTCTGGAGCGTGAAGCTGTTCGCCAAGAGCAATACGGCGATCACGGTCTTCAAGCTCGTCGTGCCCGCCGCCACCGGCATCGCGCTCATCGCCACCAGCTACAACCCGGGCAACTTCGACATCGGCGCGCATGGTGGCACGCACGCGATCGACATCTCGTCCATCCTCACGGCGGTGGCCATCTCGGGCATCGTCTTCAGCTTCAACGGCTTCCAGAGCCCGGTAAACCTCGCCGGCGAAGCGCGCAATCCCGGCCGCAACGTGCCGCTGGCGGTGATCGGTTCCATCCTGCTGGCCACGGTGGTGTACGTGCTGTTGCAGGTAGCCTTCATCGGCGCCGTACCGCCCGAGCAGCTCGGCAAGGGCTGGGCCGGCCTCGAATACGCTTCGCCGTTCGCTCAGCTGGCCACCGCGCTGATGATCAACTGGATGGCCATCCTGCTCTACGCCGACGCGTTCGTGAGCCCGAGCGGTACGGGCGCCACGTATACGGCCACCACGGCGCGCATGATCTACGCCATGGAGCGCAACGGCCACCTGCCGAAGATCTTCGGCCACATCCATCCGCGCTTCGGCATCCCGCGTCCGGCGATGTGGTTGAACCTCGTGGTGAGCTTCATCTTCCTGTTCTTCTTTCGCGGCTGGGGCACGCTGGCGGCGGTGATCTCGGTGTCGACGATCATCTCCTACCTCACCGGCCCGGTAAGCGTGATGACGCTGCGCCGCACCGCGCCCGAACTGAAGCGTCCGCTGCGCATCCCCGGCCTGCCGCTGCTCGCCGCGCTCGCCTTCATCTTCGCTACCGAACTGCTCTACTGGGCAAAGTGGCCACTCACCGGCGAGATCATCCTGCTGATGGTCGTGGCGCTGCCGCTGTACTTCTACTACACCGCGAAAAGCGGCTGGGACGAGTTCGGCAAGCACCTGAAGGGTGCCTGGTGGCTCATCGTCTACCTGCCGGTGATCGCGTTCGTTTCCTGGGCCGGCAGCAAGACGTTCGGCGGCCACGACTACATCCCGTACGGCTACGACCTGGCACTGGTCGCCGTGCTCGGCGCCATCTTCTACTTCTGGGGCATCGCCTCCGGTTGGCGCACGCCGATGGTGGAGGCCGCGCGCTTTCACCACGATGACGACTTGGAGCCGGGCGAACCCGAACTCCCGCCAAGCGCGGACGAGGCCGAGAAGATCACCGGCCACCGGTAAAGCAAAACCGCCCTCGGGGCGGTTTTTTTTGGCTTCTTCGCGCATACCAGAGACCAGCCAGCCTTGGTGATGGCGACCCTTTCGACGGTTCGATCAGGCTCGGCGTTCACGCGACCCGGTATCGCCAGAGCGCTTTACACCTGGGCATCTCGCGGGGAGACCTTGCTGCCCACCCTCGCTGCTCAGACAGTCCTCCGCGTTCGAAAAGGAAAGGCCGCTGACGCGGCCCATGTACTTAATCGGCCTGCGGCCGCTCTCTTGTGCGGAACTCGCCTCGAGGATGGGCACCAAGGTCTCTTCCGGACGGTGCGGTAGCGTGGTGGGAGAGCCACAAGCGGCCGATGCGGTTGCCTGCGCGAACTGTGCTTGATGCGCGCGACGGTGCCCGGGCAAGGAGCCGTCCGGAGTCACGAAGGGCCCAACCGACCGGCGAGGCGAGACGATGTCCCGTTAGCCGCTGCTTCTGTCTTCGGCTGTGATGCTTTCCAGACACGCCGCCTCAGTCATGGGAAGAGTCTTCGGTGTCCACCCTCGAGGCGAGTTCCGCACAAGAGAGCGGCCGCAGGCCATTAGGTACACGGGCCGCGCAAGCGGCCCCTCCCTTTCGAACGCGGAGGACTGTCTGAGCAGCGAGGGTGGGCACCGAAGGCTCCAGCCCCACCGTCCCGAGTCGACGGCGGCGCCAGCCGCTGGACACATGCATTCGCCTTGGCGAATGAACCGATGTACCCAGGCAGTGTCCCCGGATTTCCGTGAAGAACCTTTTTTTGGGGGGGGGCTGGGAGCCGGTTATGCCGGCGGTCCGTCGGCAGCGGATGGACTTGCCGCGAGTGACTGTCGCCGCTGAAACGGCTCCCACACGCCGTTACAAAGACAACACGTCGCCCAACAGCGCCTGCGCCGTGATTTCCGGACCCGCACCCGGCCCCTGGATGACCAGCGGCGTAGCGTGATAGCGGGTGGTCGTCAGGGCGAACTGGTTGTCGGTACCGCTAAGCCTCGCGGCGGGATGATCGGGAGAGACCTCGACCAGGCCGACGCGCGCGCGTCCACGCTGGTTGAGGCGCGCGAGATAGCGCAGCACCTTGCCGTTGGCCCGGGCCTCTGCGTGCCGCTGGCGCAGCGGTTCGTCCAGCTCCTCGAGCCGCTCGAGGAATGTCTTCGTGTCCACGTCGCGCAGCGACGCCGGCACGAGGCTCTCCACTTCCACCTCATCGCTGCCAAGGGCGAAGCCCGCATTGCGCGCGATGATCAGCAGCTTTCGCGCCACGTCCTCCCCGGAGAGATCCGACCGCGGGTCGGGTTCGGTGAAACCAAGCCGCCGCGCGTCGCGCAGAAGGCCGGAAAAAGGGCGACTGCCGTCGTACTGGTTGAACAACCAGGACAAGGAGCCGGAAAACACACCTTCGAGAGTCAGCAGGCTGTCGCCGCAGTTGCGCAGGCGGCGCAGCGTGGAGAGAACCGGTAGTCCCGCACCGACGGTGGCGGCATCGCCGTAGACCATGCCATCCGCCGTTGCCTTCTGCAGCGCGCGCCAGCCGGGCAACGGGCCGCCTGCGAGGGCCTTGTTCGCCGTGACGACGTGGTAGCCCGCCGCCAACCATTCGGGATGCCGGCTGGCCTCCACGGCGCACGCGGTAGCGTCGATCACCACCTTGCGCGCCGCTCCGGTCGCGTCCAGTGCCGCCAGCAACGGCGCGTCGTCGCGCTCGTCCCGACCGCGCGCCAGCCGCTCCGGCACTTCGGTGGGCGACACACCGTCCGCAAGAACGTGCTGGCGCTTGGAATTGGCAGCGCCCACAAGGCGCAAGGAGCGCGCGGCCGGCGTGCCGAGCAATGTCAGCAATGCGCGCCCCACGACGCCCGTGCCGAGCAGCACCACGGCCGTACAGGGCGCCTCCGTCGTCGGTGCGATGGCGATCGCGTTCATGCGCCGACCTTGCGTTTGGAGGCCACCGAAGCGACAGCCGCCGCACGCGCGAGGCCGGCCTCGATATCCTCGATGAGATCGTCGCCGTCCTCGATGCCGACCGACAGGCGCAGCAGGTTGTCGGCGATACCGGCAACGCGGCGGGCCTCCGGTGCCATGGCCGCGTGCGTCATGGTGGCGGGATGCGCGACAAGGCTTTCCACGCCGCCCAGCGACTCCGCCAGCGAGAAATAGCGCAGGCCATCGAGGAAGGCTTCGATGGCGTCGGTGCCACCGGCGACCTCGAAGCTCAGCATGGCGCCAAAGCCGTACTGCTGGCGCTGAGCCAGGGCGTGGCCGGGATGCGACGCGAGGCCAGGATAGTAGACCCGCTCGACGGCGCCATGACCGTCCAGCAGCGTGGCGATGCGGCGCGCGTTCTCCTCGTGCGCGCGCAGGCGCACCGACAGCGTGCGGACGCCACGCAATGTGAGGTAGCTGTCGAAGGGCGATCCGGTCACCCCGTTGCAGTTGCCCCACCACTTGAGCTGTTCGGCCACGGCGGCATCGGCGGCGATGACCGCACCGCCCACCACGTCGCTGTGGCCGTTGATGTACTTGGTGGTGGAATGGACGACGACATCGGCGCCCAGCTTCAACGGCTGCTGCAAGGCCGGCGAGAGGAACGTGTTGTCCACGACCGTGAGCGCACCCGCGGCGCGCGCGGCCTGCGCGACGTGACGCACGTCGGTAATGCGCAGCAGGGGATTCGACGGCGTCTCGATCCAGACCAGCGCGGGCTTCGCGGCAAGGCCCTCGGCGAGCGCGGCCGGATCGGTGAAGTCGACGAAACGCACCTGGAAGCGCCCTTTGCGCGCCCAGGCGTCGAGAAGCCGCCAGGTGCCGCCGTAACAATCGTGGGCGGCGAGCACAAGGGCACCGGCGGGCACGAGTTCAAGGGCCAGCCCCACCGCCGACATGCCTGTGCCTGTAACGACCGCACCGGCCCCCTCTTCCAGTTCGGCCAGCGCTTCGGCCAGGAGGTCCCGCGTGGGATTGCCGCTGCGCGAGTAGTCGTAGGCGCGCTTGCGACCGAAACCTTCGAACGTGTAGTTCGTGGACAGGTGCAGCGGCGGGACCACCGCGCCGTGCTGCGTGTCGCATTCGATGCCGGCGCGCACCGCGCGGGTGGAGGGACGGGAATCGGTCATGGCTTAGCGTTCTCCGCAACAGTCGTTGAGTGCCTGACGCAGCACGGGAGCGAGCTGCACGGTTTCTTTCAGGAAGGCGTCGTGGCCGAACGGCGAATCCAGCACTTCGAGCGTTGCCGTGCCGCCGAGGCGGCGCTGGAGTTCGCACAGGTCGGAGAGCGGCACGAGCCGATCGGACGGAAAGCCCACCAGCGTGGCCGGCGCCGCGATCTGCTCCGGCGCGACGTCGTGCAGGTCGATCGATTCGGACAGGGCGAGGAAACGCTCGGGGTCGAACCTTTCGACGAACCGGCGCCCTGCATGCTCGAGATAGTCCTCCACGGGGAAGTGGAAACGGCCGTCCCGGAGTTCCGGGCCCGCCGCGAACCGGCGCGAGAACTCCTCGCTGCCGCGATAGGTGGTCATGGCGAGCTGGCGCGCCAGGGCCAGGGCCTCGCCGGTACGGCCCGACGCAAGCCCGAGCCGAACGATGCCGCGCTGCACTGAGCGCTGCGCCGTGGAGAGGGGGTGCGGCCGGTGCGCACCCGCGAGCAGGACCAGGGACTTGACCTTGCCGGGGTACAGGGCTGCGAACGCCAGGCCCACCATGGCGCCGTAGGACGATCCGATGAACGCCTGCACGCGGCCGACGCCCAACTCGTCCACGAGCGCGGCCAGCGCGGCCGCCTGGTCTTCGCTGGACACGGAAGCCACGCCCTCGATGTCGGCGGGCACGAGCCAGTCGATCGAGAGGACACGGCATGCGGCCAGATCGACCGCGCCGCCTTCCGCCACCAGGGTGTCCCACCAGCCCGCCGCGCGCTCTCGGCCCGCGCAGACGTCACGGTCGGCGGAGATGCCGCCCTGCACGATGACGGTGGGCGCGTCGGGAGCGCCGCACCACAGGTAGCGGACATCTACCGCGACCGGGTCGCTGCCGTATTTCGGCGAGAACACGACGCGGCGCGTCCCGCGCTGCTCGGTGAGGTCGGAGGCACGACGAGACGTGGCGGGGTTGGCCGCTTGGGGGAAGGAGATCACGGTGGCGGGCTCTGCTGGCATGTCCGGGTTCCTGCGTCGGGATCGAGCCCCTGCGGAACCGGTAGGACTGCCAGCGCCCCGGGTACGCCAACGCGTGCCCCGAACGGACATTCCCATCTATCGGCCGGCGTGAAACACGCCCCGCAGGAGTTGGCACCGTCGCGGAAATCCGCAGGTTGCCCCGGCTTCAAAGGGCCTGTCCCTCAGCCGGTCTCGATGAGTGCAACCGACGATACGCATGGATGCCTGCCATGTCAACAGACGTTTAGACGTCCAGATGTCCAATCGCAAGCATGCGGTGGCTCATCTGTGGGAGCCGGCTTCGCCGGCGATCCCGCGGCAGCGGGCAAGCGTGCCGCGAGATCGCATCGCCGCTGAAGCGGCTCCCACACAAAGCCCCCACCCCCAACGCAAAGCCCGGCCCATACGAAGCCCGGCAGTCAAAACCCTGATAGAATAGGGGGTTAGCCCGAATCAGCGACCCCAGACCGATGTCCGCACACCTCACCGAAACCCGCCGCAGGCGCAGCTTCGCCATCGTCAGCCATCCCGACGCGGGCAAGACCACCCTGACGGAAAAGCTGCTCCTGTTCGGCGGCGCCATCCAGATGGCCGGCTCCGTGAAGAGCCGCAAGGCCGCGCGGCATGCCACCTCGGACTGGATGGCGCTGGAAAAGGAGCGCGGCATCTCGGTCACCTCCTCGGTCATGCAGTTCCCGTACAACGAGGCCATCGTGAACCTGCTGGATACGCCGGGACACGCGGACTTCTCGGAAGACACCTATCGCGTGCTCACGGCGGTGGATTCGGCGCTGATGGTCATCGACTGCGCCAAGGGCGTGGAGGAACGCACCATCAAGCTCATGGAGGTCTGCCGCCTGCGCGACACGCCGATCATGACCTTCATCAACAAGCTCGACCGCGAAGGCCGCTCGCCGATCGACCTGTTGGACGAAGTGGAATCCGTGCTGGGCATCGCCTGCGCCCCGGTCACGTGGCCGATCGGCATGGGCTCGCGCCTGAAGGGCGTGTACCACGTGCTGCTGGACGAAGTGCACGTGTTCGAACCCGGCAAGAATTTCACCCGGCAGGACTCCACCATCTTCAAGGGCCTCGACCATCCGGACCTGGCCGCGAAGATCGGGCAGGCGGCGCTCGACGAACTGCGCGAAGAACTCGAGCTCGTGCTGGGCGCGTCGAACCCGTTCGACGTCGAGGCCTACCTCGCCGGCAAGCAGACACCGGTGTTCTTCGGCTCGGCCGTGAACAATTTCGGCGTGCAGCTCCTGCTCGACTTCTTCGTGGAACACGCGCCCTCCCCGCGCCCGCGCGACACCCTTACGCGCGAAGTGAAACCCGAGGAAGAAAAGCTCACGGGCTTCGTCTTCAAGATCCAGGCGAACATGGATCCCGCGCACCGCGACCGCGTCGCGTTCATGCGCGTGTGCTCGGGTACGTACACTGCCGGCATGAAAATGCAGCAGACGCGCACGGGCAAGGAAGTGCGCATCGCGAATGCGCTTACCTTCATGGCCTCCGACCGCGAGATCGTGGAGCGCGCTTATCCCGGCGACGTGATCGGCCTGCACAACCACGGCACCATCACCATCGGCGATACGTTCACCGAGGGCGAACCGCTCTCCTTCACCGGCATTCCGAACTTCGCGCCCGAACTCTTCCGCCGTGCTCGCCTGCGCGATCCGATGAAGATGAAGGCACTGCAGAAGGGCCTGGCGCAGCTGTCCGAGGAAGGGGCCACCCAGTTCTTCCGCCCGATCATGTCGAACGACCTGATCCTGGGCGCCGTCGGCGTACTGCAGTTCGACGTTGTCGCGTACCGTCTCAAGGACGAATACAACGTGGACGCCACGTTCGAGCAGGTGGGCGTGGCCACGGCGCGCTGGATCCACTGCGACGACGCGAAGAAGCTGGAAGAGTTCCGGGAGAAGAACGCCGGCAATCTCGCGATCGACGCGGCGGGCGAACTGGTCTACCTGGCACCCACGCGCGTCAACCTGCAACTGGCGCAGGAGCGCTGGCCCACGGTGCGCTTCTCGGCCACGCGCGAGCACGCGGCCTCGGTCGAGGTCTGACTTACATCGGCGACGGATTGAGGAACCGGTGGATGGCCTGCACCACCACCGACCCTTCGCCCACGCTCGACGCTACGCGCTTGATCGAGCCCGAGCGCACGTCGCCCACGGCGAACACACCGCGCAGCGTGGTGGCGAAAGGCGACGGCGTGGCATAGCCGTCGGCATCGCGTCCGGTCAGCACGAAGCCCTTCCGGTCGAGGTCGAGGCAGCCGTCGAGCCAGGCGGTGTTCGGCTCTGCGCCGATCATGACGAAGAGACTGCCCGCCTTGACACGCTTCTGGGCACCGTCGACGCATCGCCAGCCCACCTCGCGCAGGTACGCGTCGCCGTCGAGGTGATCGACCTGGCAGCGCGTATGCAGCGTGATTCGCGGCGATTGCACGATGCGCTGCACCAGGTAATCCGACATCGTCGCCGCCAGCCCGTCGCCGCGCACGAGGATGTGCACGTGCGCCGCAGTGCGCGCGAGGAACACGGCCGCCTGCCCTGCGCTGTTGCCACCGCCGACCACGACCACTTCCTCGCCCGCGCAGAGCGTGGCCTCCATCGCCGTCGCGGCGTAATGGATGCCCTGGCCTTCGAAACGTTCGTAGTCGAGGTGGTCCAGCTTGCGGTAACGCGCGCCGGTGGCGACCACCACCGCGCGGGCGCGCACCGAGGTGCCGTCGTCGAGCAGCAACCGGTAGGGATGCTTGGCGCAATCCATGCCCTGCACCGACCGCGCGATGGCCATGTGCGCGCCGAACTTCATCGCCTGCACCTGCGCGCGACCCGCGAGGGCCTGGCCGGAGATGCCGGTGGGAAAGCCGAGGTAGTTCTCGATCTTGGAACTCGTGCCCGCTTGGCCACCGGGGGCCAACGCCTCGAGCACCAGCGTGTCCAGCCCTTCGGAGGCGGCATATACGGCGGCCGCCAGCCCAGCCGGCCCGGCACCGATCACCGCCACGTCGTGCACGTGCTCGCTGTCGAGCAGGATGGTGATGCCCAGCTCGTCCGCCAGTTGCGACGTGCTGGGACAACGCAGCACGCGGCGGTCGGGCATGACGACCACCGGGCATTCCGAGGGACGCAGGCCCAGGCAGTCCAGCAGGTGCGTGGCGTCCTCGTCGACGTCCGTGTCCAGGAGCCGGTACGGGTAACCGTTGCGGATGAGGAAGCTGCGCAGGCGCACCGTATCGGCGGCATGCGCGGAACCGGCGAGGATCACGCCGCCCTGCCCGCTCTGGATCAGCCCCACGCGACGCAGGATGAAGGCGCGCATGATGATCTCGCCGATGTCCGGCTCGCCGGAGACGAGCTTCCGGAATGCAGTGGGATCGACGCGGACGAGCCGCGTGTCCGAGCCGGTACGGCCGTTCACCATCACCTGCCTTTCGCTGAACAGGTCGACCTCGCCGGTGAACTGGCTGGGTCCATGCACGGTGAATACGTTGGGCTGGCCTTCCTTGTCGAGGTCGTAGATCTCGATGCTGCCGTCGATCACGAAGAAGTAGTCGATGCGGCGATCGCCGCGGCGGAAGAGGACGGTGCCGGCCGGCACCGTTTCCTCCACGCCGTACTTCACGAGGCGGGCCGCCATCTCGTCGTTGAGCCGCGGGAACGTCTGCTCGCGCCGGTTCTGCGGACTTGAAGGGTCGTTGTCGGGCGGAATGGCCATCGGTGTCGATCCAGGAGCGCGGGGAAGTGCCTCGGCCCCGCGACCTTAGCGGAAGCGGGCCACGACGGCTTGTATCGGAACACCATCATGCCTGCGTAGACTGCGGCTGCAAGCCCATTCACCGAGGCCACCATGTCCGCCGACCCTACCGCCGCGACGCCACCGTCCCTGCCCTTGCGGCTCCTCCGCTCTCCGCTGGGCCGGATCGTCGTCTTCTTCGTCACGATGCTGGCCATCGGCTTCATCGCGGGGCGCGTGTATTCCGGGCTCGGCCTGCCGCGAGGCAACATCCCGTTCGACCAGGTCACTCCCTTGATCGAGGCGTTCCGGCTGGCGCCCGTCGTGCTCGCCTACTGGCTGCTTGTCCGCACCATCGAGAACCGCCGGGTGCATGAACTGGCGGCGCGGAAGGCCATCCCCCATGTCCTGCTGGGCATCGCCGCCGGCGCCATCGTCTTCTCGCTGGTGGTCGGCACCCTGTGGGCACTAGGGGCTTATGTGGTCGACGGGGTGAACGGCGACGTGCACTGGCTCGGACCCGTCCTGGTCATGGGCGTGGGTGCAGGGGTGGGCGAGGAAATCATCAGCCGGGGCGTCATCTTCCGTATCGTCGAAGAAGGTCTCGGTACCTGGGCGGCACTGCTGCTCTCGGCCGCGGTATTCGGCGGCCTGCATATCTGGAACCCGAACGCCACGGCCTGGAGTGCACTGGCCATCGCGCTGGAGGCGGGGCTGCTGTTCGGCCTGCTCTACCACGTGACCCGCTCCCTCTGGGTCTGCATGGGCGCGCACGCCGCATGGAACGTGGCGCAGGGGCCCTTCTACGGCATTCCGGTCTCGGGCTTCGAGCAACACGGGCTGCTGGCCTCGCATATGCAGGGCCCCGACTGGCTGACCGGCGGCGCGTTCGGCGCCGAGGCCTCGGTGGTCGCGCTCGGCCTGTGCTCCATGGCGACCGCCGCCTGCCTGGCCATCGCCGTGCGTCGCGGCAGCCTGGTGGCGCCGTCGTGGCGCAGGAGGCATGCCGTCGTCACGTGACCGACGTCACACTATGAGTCGTGCCTAAGGGACGAAGGCGCCGGTTGGGTGTACCAACGAAGGCGAAGAAGCCCCCTCTTCCGGAACCAGCGATCTACGCATGCCGACCCCCACCAAGCGGAACACCTGGCTGGCCGACCAGCCGTTGCAACGCAAGATCCTGCTCGTCATCGGCGCGATGCTGGCCGCCTTCGTCGCCACCAACCTTGCGAACCTGGCCTCGATCGGCAGTGAGGACGCTAGCCGCGACTTGTCGTCGCACACGTATGTGGTCCTGGTTACCCTTGCGGACGTGAGCGATGCGGCACGGGCGCGCCAGAGTGCCGTACGCGGCTATCTGCTGAGCCGCGACGAGGGCGAATACGCCGACTTCGAAGCCGCGGACGCCGCGCTCGCGAGCAACGTCGAGACACTGCGGCGGTTGACGGCCGACAACCCGCTGCAACAGTCGCGGCTCGACCGGCTCCAGGACCTGCTGGCCCGTTGGCGAGCGGATGCCCTCAGCCTGGCAATGCAGCCGATGCGCGCCACCAGCGGCGACGAAACGCCGGTCGCCGCATTGGCCCGCGAGAAAATCCGGGCTCGCTATTTCGCGGAGCGCAGTGTCACGACCGACGACATGCGAAAGGTCATCGACACGATGTCTTCCACGGAACGTGCGCTGCTCGACACACGAAACGCCAAGGTCGATCGGCAACTCCAGGTGACGAGATGGGTCGATCTCGGCTCCCTGCTCGTCTGTCTCGTCTTCGGCCTGTTCGTCATCCGCATGTCCTCGCGCCTGATCACGCGTCCGATCGTCAAGATGACCGGACTGATGACGCGGCTCGCCAGTCACGACCACACGATCGAAGTGCGGCAGCTCACCCGCCGCGACGAGATCGGCGAGATGGCCCGCGCCCTGCAGGTGTTCAAGGAAATGGCCATCGAGACCGATGGCCAGAATTGGGTGAAATCGTCGGTCACCGCCATTTCCAACAAACTGCAGGAGGCCACGACCTATAGCGAATTCGCCGGTACGCTCATGTCGGAACTGGCCACCTGCCTCCACGCCGGCCTCTGCGTGTTCTATGCCCGGCGCGGCGACACGGGCAGGTTCGAACTGCTCGGCAGCTATGGGTACAAGGAACAAGGCCAGGCGCCGCGGACGTATGGGCCCGGCGAGGGCCTGGTCGGACAAGCGGCACTCGAACGCCGCGCCATCGTGCTGCATGACGTGCCGAACGATTACGCACGCATCCATTCCGCCACCGGCGAAGCGCCGCCGCGGAGCGTCGTGCTGTTGCCGGTCCTTTCGCGCGAGAACGTGCTGGGCGTGATCGAAGCCGCCAGCTTCGCGCCGTTGACGGAACTACAACAGGGGCTGCTCGACGAACTGATGCCGATCGTCGCCCTTTCCCTCGAGAATCTGCGTCGCACGGCGGAACTGCAGGAACAGTCGCAGCGTCTGCTTGCGTCCGAGGAGGAATTGCGCGTACAGGCCGAGGAATTGCACGCATCCAACGAAGAACTGCGCCAGAACGGAACGACGCTCAACCGGCAGAACGACGCACTGGAAGCATTGCAAAGGGAAACGCAGCAGAAGGCCGAGGAACTGGCACGCGCCAGCCAGTACAAGTCCGAGTTCCTCGCCAACATGTCGCATGAACTGCGCACGCCGCTGAACAGCCTGCTGATCCTGTCGCGCAGCCTGGCGGACAACGACGAGGAGAACCTCACCACCGAACAGGTGGAGTCTGCGCGGATCATCCACGATGCGGGTTCCAATCTCCTGCGCCTGATCAACGACATCCTCGATCTGTCGAAGGTCGAGGCGGGCAAGATGGAACTTTCCATCGAGACGTTGTCCCTCGGCGATCTTGCCCGCACCCTCGGCCGCACGTTCAACCACGTGGCGCGCGAGAAGAAGCTCAGCTTCGAAATCAGGCTGGCGCCGGACCTGCCGGCCACCATCCGCACCGACGGTGGCAAGCTGGAGCAGGTGGTCAACAACCTGCTGAGCAACGCATTCAAGTTCACGTCGCGTGGTGGCGTCGACGTGGATATCGCACGGCCGGCGCGTAACGCGCCGTTGCCCACCGGCATGGACCCGGCACGCAGCATCGCCATCGCCGTGAAGGATTCGGGCATCGGCATACCCGCCGACAAGTTCCAGCGGGTCTTCCATGCGTTCGAACAAGTGGATGCGAGCACCAGCCGGCATTTCGGGGGCACCGGCCTGGGGCTGGCCATTTCGCGTCGCATCGCGGCCCTGTTGGGCGGCGATATCGGCTTGCGCAGCGAGCCCGACGAAGGCAGCACGTTCACCCTGTACATTCCCGAGGAAACCCCGGAGTCCGATGCGCGCCCGGAGGTCGTTTCAGCGCAGCAGGCCGCCGCCGAGGCTACCCTGCCCCTGTCACCCGCGCTCCTTCCCGAAGGGGTCGACGACGACCGGGCGATCCTCGAGCCGGGCGACACGGCCATCCTCGTGGTGGAGGACGATCCCGCCTTCGCCCGCATCCTGGCCGACATGATCCGGCGCAAAGGGTACCGCGTGCTCGCGGCCGCGGATGGCGAATCCGGCCTAGCCCTTGCCCGACGCCACCGTCCCACGGGGATCCTGCTCGACGTGATGCTGCCGGGCATGGATGGTTGGACGGTGATCGAGCGGCTCAAGACGGACCTGGCGACCCGGCACATACCGGTGCACTTCATCTCGGCCACCGACGATGCGACACGCGGGCTGGAACTCGGCGCGGTCGGGTTCCTCACCAAGCCGGTGAGCCGCGAGTCGATCACCGCGGCCTTCGATCGCCTCATGCACTTTGCCGGGGGCCGCACGCGTCATCTGCTGGTGGTGGACGACGACGCGAGCGCCCGCGCCGCCGTGCGCACGCTGCTCAAGGACGACGAGGTAACGATCGACGAAGCCCGCTCCGGAGAAGAAGCGCTGGAGATGACGGCCGGCAAGGCGTACGACTGCGTGGTGCTCGACCTCGGGTTGCCGGGCATGTCGGGATTCGACCTCCTGGAACGCCTGTCGCACGGTGGGAACACGCCGCCGGTGGTGGTCTACTCCGGTCGCGACCTTTCGCGCGAGGAGAGCCTGCGCATCCGCCAGTACACCGACAGTATCGTGGTGAAGGGCGCCCGCTCCCCGGATCGCCTGCTCGACGAAGTAAGCCTGTTCCTGCATTCGATCCGCCATGGCGGCCCCTCCCCCGCCGAGCCGGCGGATGCGGAGGCCATGGACACGGAGACTGGCCTGAAAGGCCGCCGCGTGCTCCTTGTGGACGACGACATGCGCAACCTGTTCGCGTTGTCGAAAGTGCTCCGCGCGAAGGGCATCGAGGTGGCGATGGCCCAGGACGGACGGAAGGCACTCGACATGCTGGACAGCGAGGCCGGCCTGGAGCTGGTGCTCATGGACATCATGATGCCGGGCATGGACGGTTACGAAACCATGCGCGAGATCCGCATGCGCCCAGCGGTGGCGCGCATACCCATCATCGCGCTTACCGCCAAGGCCATGCGCGGGGATCGCGAGCGCTGCCTCGAGGCCGGTGCCAACGACTACCTGTCCAAGCCCATCGACGTGGATCGGCTGCTTTCCATGATCCGCGTGTGGCTGCCGCCGCTGGATTGACGTGGACGTCGAGGACATCGAACTTGAGCTCTTCGTGCGCGCCATGCAACTGCGCCATGGGCACGACTTCAGCGGCTACGCGTCCGCTTCGCTGAAGCGGCGGGTCCAGCAACTGGTGCGGACGCATGGCACCGGCAGCATCAGCGCCCTGACCCAGCGCGTACTGCACGAGCCCGGGTTCGAACGGAAGGCGATCGAAGGCCTGTCGGTGCCGGTTTCGGAGATGTTCCGCGATCCGCAGGTTTTTCGCGCCCTTCGCGAGAAAGTGCTGCCGGTGCTCGCGTCGTACCCGCAACTGAACATCTGGCAGGCCGGTTGTGCGCATGGACAGGAGGTGTATTCGCTGGCCATCCTGCTGGAAGAGGCCGGCCTCTACGAGAGGACGCGCATCTACGCCACCGATTTCAACGACGCCGCCCTCGCGGCCGCCGCGGAAGGCATCTATCCCGCGCGCGACGCGCGCGACTGGTCACGCCAATACCTCGAGGCTGGCGGCTCGCGGTCCTTCAGCGACTATTACAGTGCACGATACGAGTTCATCCGGCTCGACCATCACCTGCGTCGGAACGTCACCTTCTTCAACCACAACCTCGTCACCGACAAGGTCTTCTGTGAAGCGCACCTCATCCTTTGCAGGAACGTGCTGATCTACTTCGACAATGCCTTGCAGGACCGCACGCTTGCCCTGTTCGGGGAGAGCCTCGTCCGCGGGGGTTTCCTGTGTCTTGGCTCGCGCGAGAACGTGGATGCCTCTCCCTCGGCGGCGACATTCACGGCCGTTGACGCCGGGCTGCGCATCTATCGCGCAGCCGCCACCCTTCCAAGACCGGCCGCGCCGTGAGCCACTACCGCGCGATCGCGATGGGTTGCAGCGCCGGCGGATTCACGGCGCTGCAGCGCGTGCTGCCTGCGCTCGACCGCGACCTCCGCGTGCCCGTGCTGGTGTGCTGCCATACGGGCTCCGCGGACGTCTCGCTCCTGGTGGAATTGCTGGGTCGCGTATCGTCCCTGCCCGTTACGGAAGCGCGCGAGCGCGCACCGGCGGAGCCCGGCGTGGTACACGTGGCGCCTTCGGGTTATCACCTCCTGGTGGAAGAAAACTTCCGCTTTTCCCTCAGCGTCGACGCGCGGGTATCCTTTGCGCGCCCGTCGATCGACGTGCTGTTCGAGACGGCTTCCGATGCGTGGCGCAACGGACTCGTCGCCGTGCTCATGACAGGCGCCAACGCGGACGGTGCCAATGGCCTGGCCGCTGTCCGTCGTGCCGGCGGCTATGCCGTCGTGCAGGACCCGACGGACGCGGAATCCGACACCATGCCCCTGGCCGGGCTGAAGGTGGCGGGTGCCGATGCGTGCGTCCCCCTTTCCTCCATTCCGGCGATAGTGAACGAGCTGTGCCTGCCATGAACCCGATCCGTCCCAAGATCCTCGTCGTCGACGACACGCCCGGCAATCTCGTCGCGATGCGTCGTCTCCTGTCGCGCGTCGATGCCGATATCTTCGAAGCGTCGAGCGGCAACGAGGCGCTCGCGCTCTGCCTGGACCACCAGTTCGCGCTCGTGTTGCTGGACGTGAACATGCCGGAGATGGACGGCTTCGAGGTGGCACAGCTCATTTCGGAAGCGGACCACTTGCGCGAGACGCCGATCATCTTCGTCACGGCCGCCTACGCGGACGACATCAATCGGATCAAGGGCTACAGTTCCGGCGCCGTCGATTACATTGCCAAGCCCATCAATGACGTGATCCTCCAATCCAAGGTCAGGATCTTCCTTGAGCTGTATCGCGCCCGCGCGCTGCTGCAACAGGCGCTGGACGAACTCTCCCTGCGCAACGCCCAACTCACGAACGAGGTGGCCGAACGCATTCGCATGGAACATCTGGTTCGTCACCAGGCCACACACGACGCACTCACGGGGTTGCCCAACCGTGTGCTGTTCCGCGAACGCATGGAGGAAGCGCTCACGCCCGGTTCCGGCGACACCTGCTACGCCCTCGCCTATGTCGACATCGATGGCTTCAAGGCGGTGAACGATGTCGAAGGCCACGCCGCGGGCGATGAACTGTTGAAGGCCATCGCGGGGCGTATCGACGCGCGCACGCGCGCCACGGACACGGTGGCGCGCCTGGGCGGCGACGAATTCGCGGTGCTGCTGCACGACACGCCCGACGGGGCAACCGCGCTTTCGCGCTGCCAGGTGCTGTGCGACGCCATCGCCGAGCCCTACACGCTCGATGTCGGGGAAAAGCGGCTACCCGTCCAGATCGGCGCGAGCATCGGCGTCACCCTGTTCAAGGAAGGCGCGGACTACGACGACGTGGTCATTGCGGCCGACGTGGCGATGTATGTGGCCAAGCGGACCGGCAAGAACCGCTGCGTGCTGGGCTGACCGACCCGGCCAGCTATGTCGTACGGCGTCAGAGCGACGCCAGGAATGCCTCCAGCACGGCACCGCGATAGCGTTGCCGGTGCAGCAGCACCGACAGCGTCCGGCGCAGGTCGAGGAAGGGTGTCGGAAGCACGACAAGACGCCCCGCCTGCACCGCGTCACCCACAGCGACTTCCGGCAGGCATGCGATGCCCAGTCCGGCAATGACCGCCTGCTTGATCGCCTCCGACTGGTCGAGTTCCAGCACCGTGGTGCCCTCGGGCAGCTCGGCCAGGGCACGCTCGCTCAGGGCACGCGTGGCGGAGCCGCGCTCGCGAAGTACCCAGCGTTGCCCCGCGAAATCGTCGCGCCGCAGTCGCTTCTTCATCGCCAGCCCGTGGTCGGGGCGCGCACAGACCACCAGCCGGTCCTCCCGCCAGGGACGTACTTCCAATGCCGGATGCGTCACCGGGCCTTCGACACAGCCCACGTCGAAATCGTGGTCGAGCACACCCTGCGCAATGCGCGAGGTATTGGCCACGCCCAGCCGCAGGGACACACCGGGATGCGCGGCGGCATAGGAGCCCAGCAACTCGCCCACGAGGTAATTTCCCACGGTGTTGCTCGCTCCCACGCCGATTTCTCCGGCCAGGCCCGCGACGGTGCCCTGCGCCATGCGGGCGAATTCCGCATGGCGCTCGATCAGTTCGCGGGCCAGGGGAAGAAGGTCGCGCCCGCGATCGTTGAGGCGCAGACGGCCGCGTTCGCGCGAGAACACGGGAGAACCGATCTGCCTCTCCAGCTCGGCCAGCGCCATGCTCGCCGCGGGCTGGCTCATGAAGAGCCGTTCGCTGGCGGCACGCACGCTGCCGGAGGTGGCAATGGCGACGAAAACCTCGAGTTGGCGGGGGCTGACCGACTGCATAAGAAACACTTATACATGACATAAAGTATTTTCAATATGCTTATTGCGCGGGCGTACCGACAATACGCGAAGCCTTCCAGGGAACTCGCCCATGTCTTCCGTCGCCGCCAACCCTTCCGTGCCGTCGCGCCTGCCGGGCGTGGCCCTCGCGCTTGCCATCGCCGCCGTCGCCTATGCGCTCGGCCGCCGCATGCCGCTCGTCGGCGGCGCCGTCTGGGGCATCGTGCTGGGCATCGTGGTCCGTCAGTTCGTGCCACCGGGAGCACGTTTCCTGCCCGGCATCCGCTTCGCTTCCAAGCAGGTGCTGCAGTGGTCGATCATTGCGCTCGGCTTCGGCCTCAGCATCACCCAGGTGGCACATACGGGCCTGGAATCGCTCTCCGTCACGCTCGCCACCGTGGCGGCGGCGGGCATCGCCGCGTGGGCGCTCGGCCGGCTGCTGCGCGTTCACGACACGCTGAAGCTGCTGATCGGCGTAGGCACGGCGATCTGCGGCGGCTCCGCCATTGCCGCCATCGTGCCGATCGTCAAACCGGACGAGCACGACACGGCATTCGCGATCTCCACGATCTTCCTGTTCAACCTGGTCGCCGTACTGCTGTTCCCCGCCCTCGGGCATTGGCTCGGCCTGTCCGACCTGGGCTTCGGCCTCTGGGCCGGCACCGCGATCAACGACACGTCCTCGGTCGTCGCGGCCGGTTACAGCTACAGCCATGCCGCCGGCGACTACGCCACCATCGTGAAGCTGACCCGCGCCACCCTGATCATTCCGATCAGCCTTGCCATCGCGCTGGTCGTGGCCTGGCGCGAGAAACGCGGCGGCGCCTCCGACTTCAGCCTGGCGAAGATCTTCCCCTGGTTCATCCTCTGGTTCCTGGTGGCATCGGTCATCCGCACGACCGGCATCGTCCCGGCGCCGGTGCTGCCGGTGATCCACTTCATCGCCGAGTGCCTGATCATCGTGGCGCTTACCGCCATCGGCCTGTCCGCGGACCTGCGCCGCATGGCCTCGACCGGACCGCGGCCGATCCTGCTCGGGTTGGGCGTCTGGGCGGCCGTGGCGCTGACCAGCCTGCTCGTGCAGCACCTCATCGGGCGCTGGTGAAGGCGAGCGCGGATCAGGCCGGGTCGGGATGAAGGCCTTCGTGCTCCTGCTGCGCGGGTAACGCAAAAAGGAGTGCCAGCACGACCAGGTGCGCCGCGGCCGAAAGCAGCGACGACCAGGTGGACGACACGACCTGGTACGGCAGGATGTCGTCGATCAGCACGTTGGCGAGGTTCCAGCCCCAGTGCAGGCCGACCGCGAGCCACAGCGAACCGGTTCGCACCACGGCGGCGGCATAGGCGAGGCCGAAGCAGAACAGCATCGTCCATTCGGCCGGTCCCGCGCCCAGGCGGTAGATGTGATTCAGCACGTAGAGCACGCTGCTTGCGAGCACGAATGCCCACGGCGCCCAGCGCACGCGGATGGCGCGATAGAGCAACCCACGGGTGAGGATGTCCTCCGCCACGGACGGCACGAAAGTCGCGACCAGGGCCCACGGAATGGACGAAAGGAAGGACACGGCAGCGACCGGCGGTGCGGCCGGTGCGCGGGCCAGGTAGACGTTGAAAGCCATGCCGACGCAGACGGCGACGTACTTCACCAACAAGGCCAGCGCGAGACCGCCGGCCAGCAACACGGGCGTGGACCGGTGCCAACCCAGTGCGTAGGCGTCGTAGCCGCGGAAGCCCAGCCAGCGGCCCAGGGGCCATGCGACGGCCACCATCGCCACCATGAAGGCGGCCTGCACGGCGAAGTTGTCGAGCAGGCGTGCTCCTACGCCTTCCGCGGCCTGGTACAGGACGAACAGGAGCGCGAAGGCGAGCGCGGCACGCCGACGGTGGTCCTGAAGCATGGAGGTCCCGGCAGGTAGGATGGCGCCCGGCAAGCTTAGGGCCGCGCAGCGGCCCGCGCCATAGGATTTTCGCCTCCGTTCGCGCTTACGGTTTCAGCGGTCGTCGCGGGTCCAGATGAAGCCTTCCTCTTCCCGCACGGGGAAGACCGCCACCGGCTCGTATGCCGGGGGGCAGGTCACCTCGCCCGAGCGCAGGTCGAAGCGCGCGCCGTGGCGCACGCACTCCACCTCGAAGCCGTGCACGGGGCCACCGGCCAGCTCGCCGCCATCGTGGGTGCATACGTCTTCGACGGCGTAGAGGTCGCCGTCGATGTTGTAGACGGCGATGGCGGTGTCGCCATCCCAGACCACCTTGTACTCACCCGGCAGCATGTCGCTGCGCGTACCGACCTTCACCCAGCCGTTCATGCGCGCAGGTCCTTGGCCAGGTACTCGAAGCGGAGGTCGTCCCGCTGGGGAATGCCGAAGCGTTCGTCACCATAGGGGAAAGGCTTGGTGAGACCGGTGCGCACATAGCCCCGGCGCTCGTACCAGGCGATCAGTTCCGCCCGGATGTCGATCACGGTCATCTCCACGCGCTCGCAGGTCCACTCTTCCCGTGCGATACGCTCGACTTCCTCGATCACGAGCCGCCCGATGCCCGTACCCTGGAAAGGCGGATGTACCGAGAACATGCCGAAGTAGCAGACGGGGCCTTGCCGTTCGATATAGCAGGAGGCGGCGATCAGCCCGTCGCGTTCGAACAGGACGAAGCGCCCGTTCTCGCTGGTGAGCAGTTCCTCGATTTCGGTGACGTCGGTACGCCGGCCGTGCAGGAAGTCGGCCTCGGTGGTCCACCCCGCCCGGCTCGCGTCGCCGCGGTAGGCCGACTCGACCAGGGCTGCGATGACCGGAGCGTCGGCCTGGGTGGCGATACGGAAGGTGTGCTTGGGACTCATGCCGTAGATCTTACTGTGGGAGCCGCTCCAGCGGCGATGGGGTCGCTGCAAGCCGGCCCGCTGCCGCGGGATCGCCGCTGAAGCGGCTCCCACAAAAGCCGATGAGTCTCAGAGGAGGAGTTTGCGCACCTTCGCGATGGCCTCGATGAAACCGTCCACCTCGGCCTTCGTGTTGAAGAAGGCGAACGACGCGCGCAGCGTCGCCGGCACGCCGAAGAATTGCATCAACGGGTGGGCGCAATGGTGGCCGGAGCGGACGGCGACGCCCTGCAGGTCCAGCAGCGTGGCCATGTCGTTCGCATGGGCGCCTTCGACGAGGAAGGAGACCACCGGCTCGCGCTCCTTCGCGCGGCCGAAGATACGCACGCCGGGCACGCTTTCCAGCGCATCGATGGCATACGCCAGCAGGTCCTGCTCGTAAGCGTGCAGGCGATCGAAGCCGATGCCCTGCAGGTATTCGATGGCCGCGGGGATGCCCGCGAAGCCGGCGATGTTCGGCGTGCCGGCCTCGAAGCGATGCGGCGGATCGGCGAACACCGTACCGTCGAAGCGCACTTCGCGGATCATCTCGCCGCCGCCGAAGAACGGCGGCATCGCCATGAGGTGTTCGCGCTTCGCCCACAGCGCGCCGGTGCCCGTGGGGCCCAGCATCTTGTGCCCGGTGATGGCATAGAAGTCGCAGCCCAGGGCCTGCACGTCGATGGCCCGGTGCGGTGCCGCCTGGGAGCCGTCGACGAGCAGCGGAATGCCACGCTTGCGACATTCGCGAGCGATCTCGCGTACGGGATTCACCGTGCCGAGCACGTTCGAGACATGGGCGACGCAGGCGAGCTTCACCTCCGGCGTGAGCATCTCGAAGTATTTCTCGAGGATCAGTTCGCCGTTGTCGTCGATCGGGGCGGCCTTCACCGTCGCCCCGGTGCGTTCGGCCACGAGCTGCCACGGCACGATGTTGGCGTGGTGCTCCATCACCGTGGTGAGGATGGCGTCGCCCTGCTTCAGCTTTGGCAAGGCATAGCTGTAGGCCACGAGGTTGATGGCCTGCGTGGTGCCGGAGGTGAGGATCACCTCGTCGCGCGATGGCGCGTTGACGAAGCGCGCGATGGCATCGCGGGCGCTCTCATAAGCCGACGTCGCCTCTTCGCCCAACTGGTGCACCGCACGCGCCACGTTCGCGTTGTGCATGCGGTAGTGCCGATCGACCGCTTCGATGACCGACACGGGCTTCTGCCCCGTGTTGGCGTTGTCGAAGTAGATCAGCGGCTTGCCGTGAATCGTGCGCGACAACAGAGGGAAGTCGGCGCGGATGCGTTCGACATCCAGCGGCGGCACGGCTGGCGCGGGCTTGGCGTTCATGGCGTAACTCCAGAAACTTCTTATTCGGCGGGGCCGGTCGGCAGGTGGGCGACCAGCCGCTCCCCGAGGTGTTCGCGCAGGGCGTCGTTCGGCAGCGACTCCAGTACCGCGCGGCAGAAGGCCAGCGTGAGCAGGCTGCGCGCCTGGGCCAATGGAATGCCGCGCGAGCGCAGGTAGAACAACGAGCGTTCGTCGAGCTGGCCGATGGTCGCGCCGTGTGCGGCCTTCACCTCGTCGGCGTAGATTTCGAGCTCGGGCTTGGTGTCGATCTCGGCCATGCCCGACAGCAGCAGGTTCTTGTTGCTGAGCGCGGCATCGGCACCGTCTGCGCCCTCGGCCACGAGGATGGCGCCACGGAACACGCCGCGCGAGCGGCCGTCGGCAATGCCGCGCCACAGGGCATCGGATGCCGTGTCGCGAGCCTTGTGGCGAATCTCGAGCTGGGTGTCGACGTGCTGCCGCCCTGCGAGAGCGAAGACGCCGCGAGAGTCGAAGCGTGCCTTGTCGCCGTCCAGGTCCGCATGCAGCTCATGGCGAACCAGGCCGCCGCCCAGTTCCAGCGCATGCAACGTGGCGTGGGCGCCGGCATCGATGCGAAGCTGTGCGCGGCGCACCAGGGTCGTGGCGGCCGACGTGTCCTGCAGCACGACCAGGCCCAGACGGCTACCCTCGCGCAGGGCGATGTCGGAGACGACCGTACCCAACTGCACGGCTTCACCGGCCGAGACGAAATGCTCGACGAGATCGGCAGCGGCGCCCTTGCCCACTTCCACCAGCAGGCGCACGTGCCATGCGGTATCCGCCTGGGTACCGCTGGACACGTGCACGACGTGCACCGGCCGGGTCAGCTGGGCATGGTCGGACACCCGCAGGACGAAACCATCCGTAGCGAGCGCGGCGTTGAGGTGGGCGAACGCGTCGGCGGCGCCGCGGCGGTAGCGGTTGGCGAGCGCGAAGCGCAGCGGCTCAGGATGCGACGACAGCGCGGCCGATAGGGGAGCGAGTTCGATGCCTTCGGCATCGAGCGACGACAGGTCCGCACGGAAAGTGCCGTCGACAAAGACGATGCGCGCACCATCCACGCCGGGAAGTGTGAACAGCGACGGGTCGACGTCGACGCCGGCGGCGGTCGCCCGGTCGGCCAATGCGAAGGCGCGCTGCGACAGCGCGCGTAGCGGCGTGTACTTCCAGGCTTCGTTACGGCCCTCCGGCAAGCCGGCTTCGGCGAACGCCTCGAGGTTCTCGCGACGGGCGGCGTCGAGCCACGCGATACCGCTGTCCGGCAGGCCCTGGGCGGCATCCATCGCCGCCCGCACGAACGGGGACGGCGCGTTGCTCATGCCGGCGCTCCCGCGAGGTCGGCCTTGCGCAGTTCCGGATGCGTCTCGGCGAGCCAGGCGTAGCCCTGTTCCTCGAGCTTGAGCGCCAGGTCCTTGTCGCCGCTCTCGACGATGCGGCCGCCGGCCAGCACGTGCACGTAGTCGGGCTGGATGTAGTCGAGCAGGCGCTGGTAGTGGGTAACGATGACGAACGAGCGATCCGGCGAGCGCAGCGCGTTCACGCCTTCGGCCACCTGTTTCAGCGCGTCGATGTCGAGCCCGGAATCCGTCTCGTCGAGGATCGCCAGCTTCGGCTCGAGCACGGCCATCTGGAAGATTTCGTTGCGCTTCTTCTCGCCGCCGGAGAATCCTTCGTTCACGGCGCGATGCAGCAACTCGTCGGAAATCTGCATCACCTTAAGCTTCTCGCGCACGAGCTTGAGGAAGCGCATGGAATCCAGTTCGTCTTCCCCGCGGAACTTCCGCTGCGCGTTGAGCGCGGCACGCAGGAAGTAGGTGTTGTTCACGCCGGGAATTTCCACCGGATACTGGAAGGCGAGGAACACACCCACGGCGGCACGCTCTTCGGGCTCCAACGCCAGCAGGTCGCGCCCCGCAAAATCCACGGTGCCCTGGGTGACTTCGTAGCCGTCACGGCCGGCCAGCACGTTGCCCAGCGTGGACTTGCCCGCGCCGTTGGGGCCCATGATGGCGTGCACTTCGCCCGGCTTCACCGTGAGCGAAAGGCCTTTGAGGATCTCCTTGCCTTCGACGCGGGCGTGGAGGTTGTCGATCTTGAGCATGTGCATGGCGCGGTCCAATCAGGGCGTGAGGTGCGAGAGCGCGTCGAGGGCATCGTCGCGGCGTTCCCAGGGCACGAAGATGTGGTCGTGCAGGAACGCGGATACGGGGTTGCAGGGAATGCCGCGCTTCGCGAGCGCGGCGGATACGGCGGCCATCATGCCGACGGCGGTAAGGCTGGACTGCACGCGCAGCGTGATGCGCGCCCACAGCATGCGTTCGCTGCCGGCCGCCTCGTCGCCTTCCACGTCGACGATGAGCGTGGTGCCTTCGGCCTCGCGGAACATCATGAGGGCTTCGGCCATGCGCTCGCGCGCCTTCTCATGCGACACGTGCAGGAAGCGCTTCGGAACCGGGTCGATCTCGGGATCGAGCGCGGCGAGCAACACACGCAGATCGGTAAGACCCGGGGCGGAACCGATGATGCCCATCAGCCCACCGCGCCTTCGAGGGACACCTCGAGCAACTTCTTGGCCTCCACGGCGAACTCCATCGGCAGTTCGCGGAACACCTGCTTGCAGAAGCCGTCGACGATCATCGACACCGCGTCTTCCTCGCCGATACCGCGCGAGAGGCAGTAGAAGAGCTGGTCGTCGGAGATCTTCGAGGTGGTGGCCTCGTGCTCGACGATGGCGCTGGGATTCTTCACTTCCATGTATGGGAAAGTGTGCGCGCCGCACTTCTTGCCGATGAGCAGCGAATCGCACTGCGTATAGTTGCGCGCGCCCTCGGCGCCCTTCTCGATCTTCACCAGGCCGCGATAGCTGTTCGAGCTGCGGCCGGCGCTGATGCCCTTGGACACGATCTTCGATTTCGTGCCCTTGCCGATGTGGATCATCTTGGTGCCGGTGTCGGCCTGCTGGCGATGGTGCGTGAGCGCCACGGAATAGAACTCGCCCACCGAGCGGTCGCCGCGCAGCACGCAGCTTGGGTACTTCCAGGTGATGGCCGAACCGGTTTCCACCTGCGTCCAGGAGATCTTCGAATCCGCACCGCGGCAGTCGCCGCGCTTGGTCACGAAATTGTAGATGCCGCCCACGCCGTTCTCGTCGCCCGGGTACCAGTTCTGTACCGTGGAGTACTTGATCTGCGCCCGTTCGAGCGTGACCAGCTCCACCACGGCCGCATGCAGCTGGTTCTCGTCGCGCATCGGCGCGGTGCAGCCCTCGAGGTAGGACACATAGGAGTCGTCCTCGGCCACGATGAGCGTACGTTCGAACTGCCCGGTGTTCATGGCGTTGATACGGAAATAGGTGGACAGCTCCATGGGGCAACGCACGCCCTTGGGGATGAACACGAAGCTGCCGTCGGAGAACACCGCCGAGTTGAGTGCGGCGAAATAGTTGTCGCCCGCCGGCACCACGCTGCCGAGGTACTGGCGAACGAGGTCGCCGTGGTCGCGGATGGCCTCCGACATGGAGCAGAAGATCACCCCGGCTTCGGCCAGTTCCTTGCGGAACGTGGTGCCCACGGACACGGAGTCGAACACCGCGTCCACGGCTACGCCGGCAAGGCGCGCGCGCTCGTGCAGCGGCACGCCCAGCTTCTCGTAGGTTTCCAGGAGCTTCGGGTCGACTTCGTCCAGCGATTTCGGACCGGCCTTGGGCGCGGAGTAGTAGCTGACCGCCTGGTAATCGATCGGCGCGATGTCGAGCTTCGCCCAGTCCGGCTCCGGCATGGTGAGCCAGTGCCGGTAGGCGGCGAGGCGCCATTCGGTCATCCACTCCGGCTCGCCCTTGATCGCCGACAACTGGCGAACGGTGTCCTCGTTCAGGCCGGGCGGGAGCGTGGTGGATTCGATGTCGGTGACGAAACCGGCCTCGTACCGGCGGTTGAGGGCCGCTTCGACCTCGGCGTTGTCGCGCACCGGCGCTGCCACTTCGCGTGTCATGTTCTCGCTCTCGTTCATGCGTTTGCCTGTACGACCGGCGCCGTGGGGCGCCCGGCCAGCATCTGTGCCAGGGTCATGGCGCGCAGCACCCCGTCGATCGTTCCGGAGACGGAGCGCCAGCTGCCGCTGACGCCGCAACTGGACTGCCGCTCGCAATGGCCTTGGGCCATGCTGCATTCGGTGAGGCCGATGGGCCCTTCCATCGCCTCGACGATGTCGGCGAGGCTGATCGATTCCGCCGGCCGCGCCAGCCGATACCCGCCGTTCACACCCCGGAACGATTCCACCAGCCCCGCGTGTCCCAGCAGCTTCAGCAGCTTGGACACCGTCGGCAGCTCCAGGCGCGCCTCTTCGGCGATCTGGGCGGTGCTCAGAACGTCGGAAGGATGGGCGGCGATGCAGGTCATCACCACCGTCGCGTAATCGGTCAGTCGGCTGACACGGAGCATGGGGGAAGGGGGATCGTCAATACCGGACCAAAATGGTACTGATTCCTGCGGCGTAAGGCAAGCCAAGGGCTCCCGGCCGTAGCCGGGCGATGCGGTCCCGCGTGCTCTAGCACCGCCCTGGCTCGCTCGTTTATCGAGCAAACATTGATCCAATTTGGTGCTTTTCCATCATCGGCCTGCGCTGCCAAGCCATTTCCGCCTGGCACGGAACCTGCTGATCCCCATCCGGGCCAACGAAGGGGCAACTCATGAAGTGGATCAACGCGATCATCAAGCCGTTCACTCTGGACGATGTGCGCGAAGCGCTGGCCGAGGTGGGCATCCAGGGGATGACGGTGACCGAGGTGAAGGGATTCGGTCGCCAGCATGGGCATACCGAGCTTTATCGCGGCGCCGAATACGTCGTCGACTTCCTGCCCAAGCTCAAGGTGGAAATAGCGGTGACGGACGACCAGGTGGAGCGGGCGGTCGAGGCGATCGGCCACGCCGCCAGGACCGGCAAGGTGGGCGACGGCAAGATCTTCGTACTCGACCTGGAGCAGGCCATCCGTATCCGTACCCAGGAGGTCGACGACGATGCGCTTTGATCTGTCCCGCACACTCCTCGGCTGCGCCACCCTCCTCCCCTGTGCCGCGTTCGCGCAGGCCGCTTCGCCCGCCGTGCCCGACTCCGGCGACACCGCCTGGATGCTGACGGCGACGATGCTCGTGCTCATGATGACCATTCCCGGTCTCGCGCTTTTCTATGGCGGCATGGTCCGCGCCAAGAACCTGCTTTCCGTACTGATGCAGTGCTTCGCCATTACCGCGGTCGTCACCGTCGCATGGATCGCCTACGGGTATTCGGTGGCATTCGACGACGCAGGGATGGCGGCGGGGACCACGGGCCTGCATTCCTTCGTCGGCGGCCTCGGCCACGCGATGCTTGCGGGCCTCACGCCGGGAACGATGCATGGCACGATTCCCGAAGCGCTGTTCGTGATGTTCCAGATGACCTTCGCCATCATCACGCCCGCCCTCATCATCGGTGCCTTCGCCGAACGCATGAAGTTCTCGGCGCTGCTGGTGTTCACGCTCTTCTGGCTCACCATCGTCTACCTGCCGCTGGCACACATGGTGTGGGGTGGACCGGGATCGTTCCTCGGCGACCTGGGCGTCATCGATTTCGCGGGCGGCACCGTGGTGCACATCAATGCCGGCATCGCGGGCCTCGTCGGCTGCCTGGTCATCGGGAAGCGCCGCGGCTATCCGCACACACCGATGCCGCCGCACAATCTCGGCTACACGCTGATCGGCGCAAGCATGCTGTGGCTGGGCTGGTTCGGCTTCAATGCCGGCTCGGCGCTGGCGGCGAACGGAAGTGCGGCGATGGCGATGCTCGTCACGCAGGTGGCCACCGCAGCGGCGGCTATCGGCTGGACCGCCGTGGAGTGGATCGTGCACCGGCGCCCGAGCGTGCTCGGTATCGCCTCCGGCGCCGTGGCCGGGCTCGTTGCCATCACGCCGGCCGCCGGCTCATGCGGGCCCGGCGGCGCGCTGGTCCTCGGCCTGTGTGCGGGCGTGGTCTGCTTCTTTTGCGCCACGCGGCTCAAGAGGCGTCTGGGCTACGACGATTCGCTGGACGTCTTCGGCGTGCACGCGGTGGCCGGCATCCTCGGTGCGCTGCTCACCGGACCGCTGGCGTCGCCCGCGCTCGGCGGCTACGCGGCCGTGTCGCATCCACTCGAACAACTGTGGATCCAGTTCGAGGGCGTAGCGTTCACCGTCGTCTATAGCGGAGTACTGAGCTATGGCATCTTCAAGGTCATCGCCGTGACCATGGGCCTGCGCGTGGACGATGAGCAGGAAGAGGTCGGACTCGACCTCGCGCTTCACGAGGAACGCGGCTACAACCTGTCCTAGGATGGCGGGCTTTGCGGCTCAAGGCACGTTCCAGCGCGCTTCGGAGAATTCGCTAGGTGCGTCGATGTCCAGGTGGCCATCGACGTATTTCACGAACGCTTCCAGCGGAACGCCGTACGGCGTGGATACATGTTTCGATTCGATGATTTTTGCGAGGATCTTCTGAATCTCTGGATCGTACGAATCGATGATGAAAATATCTTTCGCGGGAATATCCGCCGGGAAGTGGACTTCGTCCAGTTCGATCTCGTGATCGCCAGGACCGATATTGTCGGAAGCCGAAACGACTTCGCGTCCTTCGGTCCACACCGCATACTGGTTGAAGTGCTCGCGGTTGGCGAAGCCGGCTCGGTTCCACTCGCGAAACACAGTATTGCTCGCCGCAAGCGAACCACTGCCTATCGTCGCGTCGGTCGACAACATCTCGTGCAGTGCGTAGAAACACTGGCTCGGCCCGAACCTTCCCTGGGAAAGCAATTCTCGCGGCGACCTGGCGTCGACACGATAGACGATGGAATGGTTTGCCGTGTGATATCCCTCCGAATTGCGAATCCATTCACCGTGCTCGTCCAGGTGGTCCTCCATCCTAAAATCGTCCAGCCGGTGGCGCCGTGCATCGACTTCGGATTTTTTCAAGGCAAGGACCTTGGAAACCCGACTTGCCGCTGCATCGGGGATAACCGTGACGGTATATCCTGCGTCGGCCAACTCCTGGATCGCGTCACCGTCGGCGAAGGTCCATGCCGGCCTGTCTTCGTCGGGTTCGACAGGATCCAGCACGGGTGGACGGGGCGAAATCCCGCCGACCGTGCCTAGCCCTTCCTCCTCATGCCACCATGGCGCCCGCAGCGGACTCATCGGGTAGCCTATGCGGCCGTTGATCCTGCTGGGCGTCACAAATAGCGGGGCCCCGCCCCGGGATGGGCTCTCGCCCTCGGCGTGGCCACCCCGACTTCCGAACGCCGCGCCCAATGGCACGCTCGTCACGGCCGTCATGACCGCCTGGCCGAAACCGCTCCTGCGTTCTTCCAACGTCCGTCCGTCGATGCCTTGTTCGATACCCGTGCCGATCCCGACCAGGGCCGAGCCCAGCTGCACCGGTAGCGCCAGCACCGGCACATAACCGAGCGGAGCGAGCAGTGTCGTCGTGCGAGCGATCGTCGACCGCCAGGCTTCCCAGGCGGTACTCGCTTCCATCAGGGCGTCGTCGCGCATCCGTTGCTCGATCCGAGCTTGCATATCCGTGAAGAGGTCGCCGACGACCGTGGCATTCGAGTGATCGATGGCACCGCTGTCTGCCTTCCACTCGCCGCTGCCTATTTGGCCGAGCGCTTTCGCAACTCCCGATCGGAAAACGCCGTCCTGCTTGTTGTAGGTGGAGAAATGCAAAAGCAGATCGTCCAGGCTTTTCACATCCCTTGCCTTCGCCGCCACCCACCGCCGAAGCGCGTCCTCGTTTTCGAACGCCACGAACGCGCGTTCCGCACCTGGGATATACAGCACCTCGCTTCCGTCGGCAGCGATGAAGCGGACCATGTCGCTCGAGGCGTAGCCATTGATGTCGAAGCGACGGACATGGGCACCGGGCGCCGTCGGTAGCTGCAGCTGCGCGAGGGTTACCGGCCCTTCCACGGGCACGTGCGCGGCACCTGCACGCAGTACCTGCGTCAACTGCTCGCGGCTTATCCGTCCCAGGGCCTGTGCCTTGCGCGCATCCCATACGAACCGATAACGCGCCACAACCGTCCAGGCGTGCCTGTTCTCCACCCAGTATGTGTCCAGGGATCGGTTCAGCGCCTTTACGTAGGGCAACTCAGCAAAGGTACCCACGTGTTCGAATTGCTCGACAAGTTGCGCGAGCCGTAGCGGGCTTTCGGCGGCAGCGGTAAATCCCTTGTCCGCATGAAATATCCCAAAAGCCTCGTCCAACGTCCGCCGGTCTTCCCGGACGGTTTCGATGACGTTGCCGCCGGCAAAAAAAGTGTTGTAGAGGTAACCCGGACCCGTCCTGCTCCACAGGAACGCACCCGCGCGCTTCAGCACGTCGCCTGCGGTCCTGGCGTGCGTCAATCCCTCGACGAGCGCAAGAACGCCGGGACTTTCGTTTCCGCCGCTGTTGAGTGCGCCAACCGTGTCCGCCACCTCCGCGAAAAAGGTGTGCCGGGCGTGTTCGGGAAAGGCCTGCATCAATGCTTCCGTGAGCTTCTGCGTATGATCGGGCCTACCCTTGGCGCGATCGTCTGCCGATGCGAAATGGGCAACGACATGGGCATCGCCGTCGATGCCAAGGTGTTCCTCAAGGAAGGCCCTGGCTACCGCCCTCGCATCCGGGGCCGGGGCGCCGTAAGCCTTGCGCGACAATTCCCAGTATGCCTGGGCGTCCTTCTCTGTAGCGAACAAAGGCGCGAAAAGCGGCACATTCAGAACGTGCGGCGCAGCAGCGTCCTTCACCTCCACATCCATATCCATATCCATATCGTCGAAGTACGTGACGACTTGTTGGCCAAACACGCTCGTGGCGCAAAGCAGCGAGCCCGCGGCTAGCAGCCGGGCGATTACGGCCGCTCGTGGAAAAAGAATCTTCAAGACGATGGGTCCTTCGGCTGATGAACCGCGGGACTTTACCTACGTCCATCGGCCCGATCTGTCGGATGAAGCCATGGCTAAGCGTAGGCAGGCCACGAAAACGACATTCGCCGCAATTCGGCGTGGTTAACCGCCTTACGCCTACCTGCGACATTGCTCCCATGTCGCCTACGTCATGTCCGACATCCTCGCGCGAGGCAGCTGGATATCGTGATCGCCACCATCCCGATCGACGGTAACGCAATGACCGATCCCTCCCAGAAACGCCTCAGTCTCGCTGGCGCCATCCTTCTTGCTTCCACCATGACACACGCCCCAGGTAGTTTCGCCGGCGTGGTCCATCCATCGACAGACGGCCCGCATACGTTCACCGACACCTACCAAGTAGCGGACGCCCTCGCGGACGCGTCCGGACAACGAGAAGCATCGCTTCCTGACGTATCGCCGGTTGCCGTTCAATTCGTAAGCGCTGCGGACACGGCGGAATTCAATGCTCTTGTTCGCACTCACGATGTCCTCGCACCCGATGCCCGCGGCCTGGCCAAAGCGTTCATACGAGAGCAGCTCGGCATCGATGGTGACACCCACGTCGTCGCCCATTTCGCCACGGCGGAAAGCCGCGTCCAGGGCAATCCCGACCAGGCTACTTCGCTGACTGACGCCTTGATGGGTGCCTTTCCCGACCACGCAAGGCATAACTTCCTGGCACTCTCCGCCGACGCCGTCGGAGGCCTCCTTCGCGGAGGTGAAGCAAGCGTCGATCCGGTTTCATTCATCCGAGGTGTCGCACATACCCGCGACGGGAAAGACTTCTTCCAGAGGCTGTGGACCTATTGCCGGGGCTGGACAGGACCGGGATACCTCTACAACACCTTTTTCGCCAAACGAAACATCATCGACAAGGTGCGCGAGGACTCGCGTCCGCTCGATGAGGCCTTCGGCATTTACCGCCGTGGGGGCTATACCCGGGAGTACGCCAGTCCATTACTGCTGTCGCAATTGGTGAGCGCCTTCGGCGCATCGGGCGCATTCTCGGAGTTGCCCTATGTCAAGCGTCTCAATCAGGCGATAGACGGCTACTGGGTGGCAAATCGGGCCAACTGGTCCTTGCTCGCGCGCTATGAATTCATCACGCGGGCACGGCAAGCCCACAGCGCCGGCGAACTGACCGACGATCAATACGCACTTGTCATGCGTGGTGGGGCACCTCGAGTGCCCTTGAGCGGACCGGTAACGCTGGCGCAACTGCGGAGTACCGTGCGCGAAGGCGGCGTCACTGTCAGACGTTTCGACGTCAACGGCTATGTGGCCAGCGACCTGGTTCGCTTCATTGCAGCGGATGGCAGCGAAGTCATGTATATCCCCGGCGGAAGCCCAGGCTTCGTGGCTCTCGAGAGCGAACAGGCGCTCCGTCATTGGGTGAAGGCCCAGACACGAGATCCGCGAAGCCTGGAAGCGGTGCTGTCGCATTTTTCCATCTACAACACACAGGACGGTACATTCTGGACCGGCGTGAAGCAGGGACTGGAATACATTCGCGACGGCCAGTGGCAGTCCGACGGCGGCTCCGTCGATCACAAGAATGCCGAGGTCACGGATGACGTGTTCGAAGACATGCGGGTGCAGACGGAGCGGCGCCTGCGCGACGACGCGCGGATGCAGGCCAGCACGGCATGGGATGCATGGCGCACCACGCTCGACCGTGCCGCGACGCTATTGGCGCCACTGGGCTTCGTCCCGGCATTGACGATGCCCGTCATGATGCTCGCGGGCGCCGAGCAGACAGGTACTGGAATCGAGCAGGCCATCGATGGGCGAAACCAAGAGGATCGGACCGAAGGCCTCTTGAAGACGGGGACAGGTATTGTCTCCACCGCCCTCGCCGGCATAGCGCCGGCGAGGGAGACGGAAGCACAGCGGCCTTGGTTTCGTGACCCGCAGAGGGTCAACGGCCACATAGGTTACCCGCTGAGTCCTACCGGATCGCCAAGGTTGCCGGCGCTCGAGCCTGCGGCAAACGACTTCCTCACACAGATCGCGCAAAGGAACCCGCACGGGCCACTCATTACCAGCAATCCCAGGATGCTCCAGAGAGCCAGCGAGATACTCGACGAACTTGGCTTGCCCGACGAGGCATTGCGCGGCATAGACCCGAAACACGCCGAGCAGTCGCCGCTGGCAATGCTCGCACTGGGACACAGCTTCCTGGAAAACCTTCCCGCTCGGCTTCTCGACGAAGCAGATGGCCCGTGGAGTGAGATGGAGGCACGTGTAATCGCTCCAAACCTGGCCAAGGCCCTCGAACGCCCTCTCGCATTCTACGACTCGGGTACGCTCGAGTATGTCGCGATGCCTGGCGGCAGAATCGACAAGGCAATTCACCTTCCAAATGGCCGCGCCCCGCTGAACTCGCTGGATATAAATCGCGTCGGCAACAAATACCACGTTACGAACAACAGCGGCAGGCCCGGCACCTTCGACTCTGTGGTCACCGCGACCGAATGGCTGATATCGCCGACTGAATCAAGTCAGTACGCCTCCAGGTTTGAAGGTCCTGGGCGAATCGCCACTTGGCAGGACGATATCCATCTGAGAAAGCAACTTGTGAAGGATCTGGAAAGCCGATCAACTCTGCCAGAACTCGAGCGCATGCATCGGGAGTGGTTCAAGCGAGACCTTCCCGCGCGAAGCCGCCTCGTAGCAATCTCGAAACTTCGTCATGGCATTTTCAACGAGTATGAAGACCTGACGACAGCCGAGCTCATGCGCTTACAGAACGCGAACAACGGAAAACTTGGCCGCATGGGGAGTTCCGTCGCAACAAATGAAGATGCTGCAAAGGCCGCCAACGAGGCGCTGAAGGACATCGTCGCCAAGGAGAGCGCGCTGTTACCTGAAACCCTCGACCATCTCCTTGTCAAGGACAGCTCCGCGCTTCCGAGAACCTTCACCCCGGACGGTGACGACTGGACTATGCACGGGCGGCGCTACGTGCAACTGAGGGACCTCCACGGCCGCACCCAAGTGATCGAAACCGGGCCTGAAGGCTTGAATGGCCGTCGCGCGATCCTGGTGCCGGGAAAGAACCCGGAGCCAAGCGATGCGACGCATGAAATATTCAAATACGAAGGTGCGTGGTATCCGGTGGATTCGGCGTTCGCCCGGCAACCCACGATAAGACTCCGGGCTGGCAACGAGCCTATCTTGACGCTCCCAACCATCCCGTAATGTGGGAGTGGCCGCCGCTCAAGGACGAACGGCGGTCACCTCGATCTCCACAAGGAAACCGGGAGCGGCCAACGCCGCCACCTGCATCGCCGAGCGCGACGGCAGCTTCGGCTGCTCCTTTGTACCGAAGAACTGCGTGTATCCCGCCATGAAACCTGCGAAATCCATCTTGCCGCCCTTCGCGGGATCGCCGACCAGGAACACCTGCATCTTTACGACGTCGCCCAGCGAAAGGCCCATGCCCTTCAGCTGTTTCTCGATCGACGTGAGCACCCCGACGGTCTGCACCTTGGTGTCGCCGTAGGATTCCAGGCTTCCTTTCGGGGCGTTGGCATCCGCCACCGGCGGCACGACGCCGCTCAGGAAAACGAGCGTCTTTCCGGTGGGGATTTCCACCGCCGCCGAAATAGGAAAGTCGCTGCCCGGAATCTTGTGCCGGACGACGTCGGATGCGATGGCGGGCGCTGCCGCGACGAACGCGAGGGATGCAAGGAAGGCTTTCAACATGTCAGTGGTGCTCCGTTTCGGTGTTCGGGGGCCGGAATGCCTTCACGTCCTCCGGCGACAGCGGATCGACATAGGCATTGCCGAAATGCGTGCGTACATAGTTCACCACTCCGGCTATTTGCGCATCGGTGAGCAGCGGGCCGAATGCAGGCATGTTGCTACGACCGTTGATCACCATGGCAACGGGGTACGCCGCAGAGGCCAGCCTGGCGTTGTGCGCCAGCGCCGGGTATCGCCCCGCGCCGGTCGCGCCCCGACCGTCGGGCATGTGGCAGCCCTGGCAGATGTGCGTGTATAGCTGCTCGCCCGTCAGCTGGGACAGCCCGTCGTAATGCCTGGCATCGAAGCGCTGCGCAGTGGAGGTGTCGGCGCATAACGCGAGGCCCGCCATGAGGACGATCTTCTTCATGCAGCGGCCCCGGCCATGGCGCGACGATGCAGCGCCTCGATGGCGGACAACGACGAGAGGATCGCGCCCTCCTGCCATGCGGGCAGATAGGACGCGTGCTCGCCGGCGAGCACGATGCGGTCGTCCATCGCGCAGATGTCGGCGTAGTGCTTGGCCCTCGCCTCGTCCGTCCAGCCGCCGAAGCAACCGAGCGTGCCGGGCGAACGGTGCCATGCCACGGCCATGCCGCTCTCGAACTCGCGCGCATACTGCGGATGGATCTTCGAACCGTCCCCTATGGCCGCGCGTATACGCGCGGCCGGGTCCATTGCCGTGTATTCGTATGCATCGAGAAACAAGGTGTAGGCACCCAACAACACCCCCTTCTTCGTGCCGAAGCCATGACTGGGGTAAGAAATCATGCCGATCGGCTGGTCGGTGACGGTGATGCCACCGTAGATCGCTTCGTCCTCCTCCCAGAAGCGCCGCTTGAACTGGAGACCCACCTTGACCGAACCCCAATAGGGCACGGCGGCGATCGCCGCCCGCTTGGCCTGGGATACCTGTATCGGTATCTGGTTGAGGATCGACAGCGGAATCGTGCAGACGCACCAGTCCGCCGTGGCCTGCCGATTCTGGCCGGGCTTCGCGGTGTCTTCGTACGTCACGGTGACGCCGCGGCCGTCCTGGGCAATGTCGGTCACCCTTGCGTTGTAGCGGATCACATCATGGCCGATCTCGCGCACGAAGGCCTTGCCGATCGCATCCATGCCACCCACCGGCTGGAGGAGCGTGGTCTGGAACTCGTACATGCTGCTCATGCCCAGGTACTTCCACAGATGGCTGCCGAGCACGTCGTGCAGGGAGACCGGCTTGGAAAATGCCGGGGCACCGTCGGCCCCACCCGCCGCGTCCTTCGTGTAACCGCGGCGAGAACTGCTTGCCTGGCACGCCACGTAACGGAAGTCGTTGTCCAGCCCACCGAAGCCGCGCAGCGCTTCCAGGAGTATCTCCTTGTCTTCCTTGTTCACCAGGTCGTCGAGCCGACCACTCCCCGACGCCTTCGCGAGCAGTTCGGCTACACCGCCATTGAAGTCGCTCTGTACTTCCCGCATGCGCTGCGGCTTGCCACCGAACGCATTCCTGGCGTGCAGGTACGCGTTGTGGTTCACCTGGACAAACGGCTCGAGCGCCACACCGAAACGGCGGCAGTAATCGAGTACGGCGTGATGGTGGTAGGGAATGCGCCACGGACCGGGATTGAAGTACTCGCCCTTGTCGAACTCGCAAACCTGGCGATACCCACCGAGTTCGGTGTATTCGTCGCCGCCGCGCAGCGTCCAGTTGCGACCGCCGGCGCGCGCGTTGTACTCGAGCACCTGGACCCGATAGCCGGCCTTGCGCAACTCGTACGCGGCCACGAGCCCCGCCAGTCCCGCGCCGAGGATCAGGACGCTGCCGTGGCCGGTGCCCTGGAGCGCCGGCGCCTGGCGATAAGGCGATTCGCTGGCGAAGCCCATGCTGGTCATCGCCTGGTACATCAGCGCGCCGCCTCCGGCGAGCCCGATCATCCGCAGGAGGTCGCGACGCGTCATCGGTGCCGCACCGGTGCTTCCCATGATGATCGTCCCCCGATAGAACGTCTGGTGTCCGAGCATAGGCCCATGTGGCGAACCGCAACAATGGGCCGGAGCGCCATGACAGCCTATGACAAAGGCTCTAAGCTCACGAAAATGCCGCTGCAAAGACCCGCATGACTGCCACCAACCGCTCCGACGCCCGCCTGGCCTGGGCCCGCCAGGCCACCGGCCTGCCCTCCCTCGCACTGGAACCCGCATCCGCGGACGCCAGTTTCCGCAGCTACTGGCGCGGGTACGTCGACGGCCAACCGGTCATCGTGATGGACTCTCCGCCGGACCGAGAGAACCCGGCGCCCTGGGTCGAGATCGGTGGTCGCCTGGCCGCCGCGGGCCTGCACGTGCCCACGGTGATGGTGGCCGACCTGGCCCAAGGTTTCCTCCTGATCGAGGACCTGGGCACGCGCACCTACCTGCCGGAACTCAGCGACCAGACGGCCGACGCGCTTTATGGCGACGCCCTTGACGCCCTCCTGCGCATGCAATCCCGGGTAGACACCGCAGGCCTTCCCGCCTTCGACCACGCCTGGCAGACCATGGAACTGGAGATCATGCCGACCTGGCTGCTGCAAAAGCACCTCGGCGTGACCGTGGCGTGCGAGGAATGGGACATCATCGAGAACGCATTCACCGCGATCATGCATACGATCGCGGAGCAGCCGCGCGCGTTCATGCACCGCGATTACCACAGCCGCAACCTTCTGGTCACGACGGAACGCTCGCCCGGCATCATCGATTTCCAGGGCGCCATGTCGGGCCCCATCACGTACGACCTCGCATCGTTGCTGCGCGATGCATACATCACGTGGGACGAGGAACGCGTGCGCGGCTGGGTGGAGGCGTATCGCCTGCGCCTGCTCGACGCGCGCCTGCTGGACGAGAGCGTGGACGCCGATCGCTTCCGCCGCTGGTTCGACCTGACGGGCCTGCAGCGGCACATCAAGATCCTCGGGCTGTTCTGCCGGCTCTGTTACCGCGATGGGAAGCCTGGTTACCTCGACGACCTTCCGCGTGTGCTGCATTACGTGCTCGACACCGCGCGCAGGCACGCCGACGTGGCACCTCTCGCAGACTACCTCGAGGCGAAGATAGGCGGCCGGGATATCCGCGTGGCGGCCCGCGCATGAGGCACGCGCTCATCCTCGCCGCCGGTCTCGGCGAGCGCATGCGGCCACTCACGACGCTCACGCCCAAACCGCTGCTGGAGGTGAACGGCAAGCCGCTCATCGTGCACCACATCGAGAAGCTGGCAGCGGCGGACATACGGTATATCGTCGTCAATACCTCGCATCTCGCGGAGCAATTTCCGCAGGCTCTCGGCGACGGCTCGCGATGGGGCGTGCGCTTGCGCTATTCCTACGAAGGCCCGGTGCCGCTGGAAACCGGCGGCGGCATGCTCGCCGCGCTGCCTTTGCTCGGACCCGAGCCCTTCGTGGTCGTGAGTGCGGACATCTGGAGCGACATCGATTATGCAGCGCTTCCACGCGAGCCCAAAGGCGTGGCGCATCTGGTGATGGTCCCGAATCCCGATTTCCATCCCGCGGGCGATTTCGCGCTGGCCGATGGACAGCTCTACGAAGCCGACGCTCCGGAGCGTGCCGAGCGACTGACGTTCGGGAACGTGGGCGTGTATCGCCGCGAGATCGTGGAACGTGAGATGCCGGGCCGCTTCAAGCTGCTGCCGATGTACAGGCGCGCCATTGCCGAAGGCAGGCTCACCGGCGAACGCTTCGACGGCTTCTGGCGCAACGTGGGCACGCCGGCGCAACTCGAAGAACTCCGCCAGACGCAGCGTGCATAGAACTGTGGGAGCCGGCTACGCCGGCGATCCCGCGGCGGGCACGCTCGATGCAAGCTCGTCGTCGCCGACAGAATCGGCTCCAACCACGCGCAAGCGCTCGTGGCCGAGCGCGAAGGCTTCGTTGAACGCGCTGGTGATGTCCTGGAAATCATTGGTGCCGGTGCTTGCCTCGATCTCCTCGCCGATATGGTCGAGGATGCGATAGCTGGCGCGATACACCTGTTCGCCGGCATCGCCATGATGCTTGACCGCCTTGGCGACCACTCTGTACTTACTGTGATTTTCCACTACGCCTTCCCTCCCCTGTCTTCTCGATACTGCCGGGGCGGGGTGACCGTTGCAAGTGACTCCCGTGACACACCGGCGACATTGTGACAACGCGGTCTGGTGTTCACAGGCTGGCCCGCCATAGGACGATAAGGCAGTGGGCGCCTTGCGCCGGTAGGGCAGCGTGAAGGCTGTCGAGGCGTCAGCCCTTGCGCAGGACCCGCGGCGCGGTCACCGCGGTTCCCACGTTGGAGTCGGGCGCCGGGACCGGCATGTCCGGCACACCGCCGCCCAGGTGTTCCTGTTCCGCCGAATGCGGCGTAGCGCTCGCATCGGGCACGTCCGGCTCGTCGGCGACTTCCTGGGAAAGCGCGGCCCGTGCCGCTTCCTTCGTCATCACCACGATGCTGATGCGCCTGTTGATCGCCGCCGCGGGATCCGCCTTGTCGAATGGCACCGACGCCGCCAGCCCGACCACGCGCGCCACCTTGCCGGGCTGCATGCCGCCTTCGACGAGTGTGCGCCGCGCGGCATTCGCACGGTCGGCGGAAAGCTCCCAGTTGCCATAGGCGCTATCGGCGCGAATGTAAGGCGCGCTGTCCGTGTGACCCGAGATGCTGATCGAATTGGGCACCTGGTTCACGAAGCCCGCCAGCTCATGCAGGATCTGCACGGTATATGGCTTCATGACTCCGCTGCCGGTGTCGAACATGGGACGGTTCTGCTTGTCGACGATCTGGATGCGCAGGCCTTCCGACGTGATGTCGAGGAGAAGCTGGTCTTTGTACGGCGCCATCGCCTGGCTCTTGGCGATGGCCTCCTTGAGGTCGCGCATGAGTTGTTCGAGACGACGCTTTTCCTGTTCGCGGGCGAGCTTGTCGACCTCGGACGAACTCGGTTTGGCGAATGCCTTCTGGTCGCCCGGCCCCTTGGGCAGGTCGAGCGCGCCGCCGAGCTTGATCATGCTGGTGCTGGCACCGCCCGGCCCCATCTTGCCCGACGGCGACATGGTGGACTGACCCTGCGTCATGCTCGGATTCTTGAAATATTCCGAGATGGCCGCGCGCTGCTGCTTCGTGCCGGCACCGACGAGCCACATGACGAGGAAGAAGGCCATCATCGCCGTGACGAAGTCGGCATAGGCGACCTTCCAGACACCCCCATGGTGCGCATGGCCGGCCTTTTTCCGTTTCCGGACGATGATGACCTGCTTCAGATCGCTCATGACCGATTACCGGACGGCCTTCAGGTGGGTTTCGAGGTCCTGGAACGACGGGCGCGACGAGGCTTGCAGCGACTTGCGCGCGAACTCCACGGCCACCATCGGGTTGTACCCGCGCAGGTTGGCCAGCAGGGCCACCTTCACGCATTCGAAGGCCTTGCCGTCCGTGCCCACCCGGGCTTCCATCGCCGCCGCGAGCGGACCGACGAAGCCGTAGGAAAGGAGGATGCCCAGGAACGTGCCGACCAGCGCGCCTGCGATGTGCTCGCCGATCACCGCCGCGTCGCCGTCGATCGACTTCATGGTGATGACGATGCCGAGCACCGCCGCGACGATGCCGAAACCCGGCAACGCGTCTGCCATCTTCTGGACCGCCAGTGCCGGCACCAGCGCTTCGTGATGGTGCGTTTCCAGTTCCACGTCGAGCAGTTGCTCGAGTTCGTGCGGGTCCATGGCGCCACCCACGATGAGGCGCAGGCAGTCGGTGGTGAAGTCGATGAGGTGGTGCTCGGCGACAAGCCGCGGATAGGCCGAGAACAGCGTGCTGTTCGCCGGATCCTCGATATGCGCCTCCATGCCGAGCTGCCCTTCCTTGCGCATCTTCACGAAGATGTCGTAGAGCAGCGACAACAGGTCCACGTAATCCTGCCGGCGGTACTTGGGCCCCTTGAACAACGCCACGACGTCACGCCCGGCGCCCTTTACCACCTCGATGGAGTTACTGCTGACGAAAGCACCCACTGCCGCACCGAAGATGATGAGCAGTTCGTAGGGTTGCCAGAGCGCGCCGAGTTCGCCGTGGGAAAGTATGTAGCCGCCCAGTACGGATACCAGGACGACGATGGAGCCGATGATGACCAACATGCCTTGCTTCCTCCAGTCCTTCTGCTTATCGGCCAGACGGGAGGAAAATTGAGGAACTTCGTCACGTTTTGTGAACGTTCACTCCGTGAGCACCTGCAGCTCCTGATAGCGCGGAAACACAAGCCGGAAGCGGGTTCCGACGCCGGCTTCGCTCTCGATCTCGATGGCCCCACCTGCTTGCGCGACCATGCCGTACACCTGCGCCAGGCCGAGCCCTGAACCGCCTTCCTTTGTCGTGAAGTAAGGCTCGAACAGCCGCTGGCGCACTTCCTCGGACATGCCGCCGCCGGTATCGGTCACGCTGACGAAAACCTGCCGGTAGCCGCCGGCCTCGTGCGAGAGCCCGGGAAGCACGCCGTCGCCCGTGCGCTCCCCCACCTCCACGACGATGCTGCCGAAGCCGTCCATGGCGTCGCGCGCATTGAGGCAGACGTTCATGAGCGCCTGCTCGACGCCGTGCCGGTCCAGCCATACCGGCAATGGCCCGGGTTGGCGCAGCACCTCGAGCCCGACGCGTCCCCCGAGGGCGTGCCGCGCGAAATCCGCGAAGGCGACGACGAGCTCGCCGAGATCGGTCGCTTCCGGCTGGCCGTACTGGTTGCGTGCGAAGGCCAGTAGCCGGCGCGTCAGTGCGGTGGCGTGACGGGCGCCCTCCACGGCGTAGGTGATCATGCGACGGTGCCGGGGCGACAGCTCGTCCGAATCGTCCTGGAGCCCGGACAAGCTGACGATCACCGTCTGCAGCATGTTGTTGAAGTCGTGGGCGATGCCGCTCACGAGTTGGCCGATCGCCTGCTGCTTCTGAGCCTGCCGCGCGCCGGCCTCGGCCAGTTCCCTCGCCCGGTTCGCCATGTCGAGCTGCTCACGGACACCGGCAAGGCGGCTCTCGGCGTCACGCCGGGCCCCATGTTCCGACTCCAGCCGCTCCATCAGCGTGCCGTAGCGGGTGCTGGCGGAGGCCGACCTCGCCACGGTCTCGTTCAGGCGGTCCTGGAGCAGTTCGATGATGGCCTCCAGGGAGGCCTGCAACTCCACGCGCTCCGTGACGTCGCGACTGATGACGATGAAGTGGTCCAGCGTATCGCCCGCCACCACAGGCGCGACCATCACTTCCCACCACCGGGTGGGCCCGTGGCCGGGACGCCTCGCGCCGACGAAGTCCACGCGCTCGCCGTGGGCGGCACGATCGAGCACGCGCATCACCATGTCCTGGGCTTCGAGCGGCCACAGGTCCAGCCAGCGCGTCCCGACGAGGCGATCCGTGCCCTCGGGCGCGAGCGCGGCACAGCCCAGGCCCGCGACGAAACGGATGGTGCCGTCGCGATCCAGTTCCTTCATGCAGTCCGAGGACGCCTCGACGAATTGCCGGTACCGCCCAACCCCCTCGCTCATGGCCGCCGCCGTCCTTTTGTCACGCCCGGTGTGACGCTAATGACGCTATGACGCGCCGCGATACGGCATGCTGTCAAGCCGTCCTTGTATGGGAGCCAGCGAAAGGACTCAGGTTTCGTCGTCGAAACCCGTTTCGCCCTCGGCGAAGACGGGCGCGCCGTCCTCCTCCACACCCAGGACCAGACCCAGCGCTTTTTCCGCCGCGGCCGCCGCACTGGCTCCGTCGCGGAAGCTGCGGTTCTCGTAAACGGCGAAGTAGCTGGGGTAGCTTCCGTCGGCGGGATGGGCCGACAGCAGGGCCGTGTAACGCGAGCCCTCTCGGGTCGCGCCGCTGCGCAGGGTGAAGCCGGGGAATTCGCGCTCTGCCATGGATCCGATCTCGAGGAAGGAGGAAAGTCTAGCGCAGCCCGGAGCTTGCCGAGCCTGTTGCAGGAAAGCCCTTACGAATATTGAAAAATGTGAACGGGCTGGCACTTGCTCACCCCGGTTTTGTAGGGTATTTCCTACACGCAAGCGACCTCACATCACCTTCACGAAGGTCGCGAAACAGGGGAAACAGGGGCAATAGCAGCATGAACCTCATCACCACCGCGTCGCCGTCACGGCGCCTCGCGTGGACCGTCGCTACCGTACTCGCGCTCGCCGGCATCATCGGCCTGGCCCTGGCGCCGCGTGTGGCCGCCGCCATACCGAGGACGGCGATCCAGATGGTCTACGCCTGGCTGTGCGCATCCCTCGTGGGCTCCGCCTACGTCGTGGTCACCTTGGCCAACGACGCAGAAGGTGCCACTGAGGACAGCGAGGATTTCTGACGCCCAGGGATGAGGGCTATGACGAAAAAGCCCGCCGGTGACGGCGGGCTTTTTCGTATCTCTCGATACCTCGGCGCAGATTACGGCCGGCGTTCGAGTTCCGGATCTTCCTTCGAGCGCGGCATGAGGTCCTGCTTCGACACGCCAAGCCACAACAGGATGGGGCTGGCGACGAAGATGGACGACAGCGTGCCGACCAGGATGCCGATGAGCATCGTGATCGAGAAGCCGTGCACCACGGGACCGCCGATGAAGTACAACGCGGCCATGGTGATGCCGGTGAACAGCGAGGTGATGATCGTTCGCGACAGCGTGCTGTTGATCGAGCGGTTCAGCACCTCTTCCGGCGTGGCATTGCGGCTGGTGCGGAACAGTTCGCGCACGCGGTCGAACACCACCACCTTGTCGTTGATCGAGTAACCGACCACCGCCAGTACCGAGGCCAGCACGGTCAGGTCGAACTCGCGCTGGGTGATGGCGAAGATGCCAAGCGTGACCAGCACGTCGTGGATTTCCGTGGCCAGCGCCGCGATGGCGAAACGCTTCTCGAAGCGGATCCACAGGTAACCCATGATGCCGACGATGACGAAGATGACCGCGACGATACCGTCGCTGCGCAGCTCCTCGCCCACCTGCGGGCCGACGAACGACTTGCTCTTCATCGCCACGTCGGGGCGGGAGGCCTTCAGCGCCGCCATGATGTCGTTCGATACCCTCGTGGCCGCCTCGTCGTTCGTGAGATTGCCGGCGGCGGCGACGTCGCCCTTCGGCTGCAGGCGAATGGTGAATTCGCGGGTGCCGCCGACCGCCTGCACCAGCGGGTTCTCCAGGTGCGCCTTGTCCAGGGCGGAGCGCACGTCGCTCGGATCGACCGGCGTCTGATATTCCACCTGCACGGCCACGCCGCCGAGGAAGTCCTGCCCGTAGTTGAAGCCCCGGGTCATGATCAGTGCGATGGAGCCGACCATGAGCAGCACGGCAAGGCCGATGCTGAACTTGCGCAGGCCCAGGAAGTTGAAGTTCGAATTGTGGTTGAAGATTTCCATGGCGTCCCTCCCGTCAGACCGACAGGGTCTTGAGCTTGCGGCCGCCGTGGATCAGCGCCGTGATGGCATGGGTGACCGTCACCGACGTGAACATCGAGGTGAGGATACCGATGAACAGGGTGACGCCGAAGCCCTTGATCGGGCCCGAGCCCATGGTCATGAGGCCGAGCGCGGCGAGCAGGTGGGTGACGTTGGCGTCGAGAATGGTGGCCCACGCCTTGTCGTAGCCGGTGCGGATGGCCGCCAGCGGTGACGAGCCGTTGCGCAGCTCCTCGCGCACGCGTTCGCAGATCAGCACGTTCGCGTCGATCGCCATACCCAGGGTCAGCACGATACCCGCGATGCCCGGCATGGTGAGGGTGACGCCGATCATCGACATGACGGCAACGAGCAGCACCAGGTTGAAGAACAGCGCAATGTCGGCCACCAGGCCGAAGAGCTTGTAGTAGATGGCCGCGGCCACCAGCACGAGCCCGAGGCCGAGCATCACCGCCTTGAAGCCCTTGTCGATGTTGTCCGCGCCGAGGCTGGGACCGATGACGCTTTCACCGACGATGTCCACCGGCGCGGCAAGCGAACCGCCGCGCAGGAGCAGCGCCAGTTCCGACGCTTCGGCGTCGCTGGGCAGGCCGTTGGTGGAGAACTGCTTGCCGAAGGGCGAGCTGATGTTGGCGTAGTTGATCACCTCTTCGGTGATCTTCGGCGTCTTCACTTCCTTGCCGTCGACCGTCTTGGTTTCGACGGTGCGCGTGATGTAGAGCACCGCCATCGGCTTGCCGACGTTGTCGTTGGTGAACTCCTGCATCTTGCGGGCACCCGCGCTGTTCAGCGTGACGCTGACGTTCGGCGTGCCGTTCTGCTGGTCGCGGCCGGAGATGGCGCTGGTGAGTTCGTCGCCCTTCGCGATGACCTTCTTGCTGAGCAGGTAAGGCCGGCCGTCGCGGCCGTAGTAGAGCTTCGCATCCGGCGGCACGCTGCCCGAGCGGGCGGCGTCCACCGCCTGCTGCGGGGTGTAGAGGCCCGCGCGGTACTCCAGGGTGGCGGTGGCGCCGATGATCTTCTTCGCTTCCGCCGTGTCCTGCACGCCCGCGAGCTCGACGATGATCTGGTTCGGGCCCTGCTGCTGGATCAGCGGCTCGGACACGCCCAGGGCGTTCACGCGCTGGCGCAACGTGGTCACGTTCTGGCTGATGGTGCTCTGGGCCAGTTCGCGCAGCTTGTCGGGCTTCACCGTGGCGTTGAGCACGAAGCGGTTGCCCGTGCTCGCACCGTCGTTGACGACGAGGTCGGGGTAGTCCGTGCCGATGAGTGTGGCCGCCTGCTGGCGGTCGGCTTCGGAACGAAGCACCACGCTCACGCCCTTGCCGCGTGCGTTGCGATTGACGGCGTCGTACGACACGTTCTTGTCGCGCAGCAGCGAGCGGATGTCGTCCGCGTAACGGGTTTCCTGCGCGTCGATCACCGCGTTCTGGTCCACTTCCATCAGGAAGTGCACACCGCCCTGCAGATCGAGACCGAGCGGCATCGAGTTCGCATGGATGGCGCGCAGCCAGGACGGCACGGTGGTGGCCAGGTTCAGGGCCACCGTGTACTTGTCGCCGAGGTCGGCGCGCAGCACGTCGGATGCCTTCGCCTGCGAATCGACATTACCGAAGCGGGCAAGCAGGCGGGTGCCCTTGTCGTCCAGCTCGATCGACGAGGCCGGCACCTTCGCCGTGGCCAGCAGGCCTTCGACCCGGCTCTTCAGGGCCGTGTCGACGGAGGCGCCGCGGTTGCCCGAGATCTGCACCGCCGGCTGCGGCGGGAAGACGTTCGGCAGCGCATACACGATGCCGAACAGCAACACGATCACGACCAGCGCGTACTTCCAGCGTGGAAAATCACTCATGCCTTACATTCCATGGGAGCGGGAGCGGCCGTGCGCCGGCCGCGGCTGACGCATTGTCGGATGGAAGTCTTACGACTTCTTGAGGCTACCCTTGGGCAGCACCTGGGTGATCGAACCCTTCTGCACCTGGACGACCACGCCCGGGGCGATCTCGACGCGGACGAAGGACTCGCCGACGTCCTCGATGCGGCCGGCCATGCCGCCGCTCATCACCACTTCGTCGCCCTTGGCGAGCGCGGCCAGGAGGGCACGGTGCTCCTTCTGACGCTTCATCTGGGGGCGGATCATCATGAAATAGAAGATGCCGAACAGCACCGCCATCATGATCAGCGGCGAAAAGCCGAAGGCGCCCTGCGGAGCGGCCCCGGCGGCGGGAGCGGTGGCCTGGGCAATGGCGGCGAATGTGGTGAGGCTCATCGGAATTCTCGCAAGTCATGGAACGGCCAAGGAAAAGCGACCGTTCACGGAAAAAGATCGTGGATTATGCCACGCGGCCCGGCGCTTTGTACGTGGGGCCTCCGTGGATGTGGGACCCGGCAATCCGCGGGGACCGGCAACCTGTGGGGGCCGGCTTTGCCGGCGATCCCGCGGCAGCGGGAAGTTTGCCGCAAGCCGCCATCGCCGCTGAAGCGGCTCCCACACAAAACCGCCCCTTGCTCAGCCGTCGACCTCGGCCTTGCGCCGGGCCGCATAGAACGCGGCCACGAAGTCCTCGAGGCCGCCCGCCTCGATGGCGCCCCGCAGGCCGGCCATCAGCCGCTGGTAGTGACGCAGGTTGTGCATCGTTGCCAGCTGGCTGCCGAGGATCTCGTTACAACGGTCCAGGTGGCGCAGGTAGGCTCGGGAGAAACCGTTGGCGCAGGCATAGCAGTCGCAGCCCTCCTCGATCACCCGGGTGTCCATGGCGAATTTCGCATTGCGTATCCGCAACGTGCCCTCGGCGGTGAAGAGGAAGCCGTTGCGGGCGTTGCGGGTGGGCATGACGCAGTCGAACATGTCGACGCCGCGGCGTACGGCCTCCACGATGTCTTCCGGCCGGCCCACGCCCATGAGGTAACGGGGCCGGTCCTTCGGCAGCATGGGCAGGGTGAAGTCCAGCGTGTGGTTGCGCTCGGCCTCGGGCTCGCCCACGGCCAGGCCGCCCACCGCGTAGCCGTCGAACCCGATCTCCACCAGCCGCTCCGCGGAACGCCGCCGCAGGGCTTCGAAGGTGCTGCCCTGGACGATGCCGAACAGCGCATTGGGATTGCGCAGGTCGTCGAAAGCCCGGCGCGAGCGCTCCGCCCAGCGCAGGCTGAGTTCCATGGAGTCGGACGCCACTTTCTCCGTGGCCGGATACGGCGTGCATTCGTCGAAGATCATGGCGATGTCCGAATCCAGCACTTTCTGGATCCGCATCGACTCCTCGGGCGAAAGGAACACCTTCGAGCCGTCCACCGGCGACGCGAACGTGACCCCTTCCTCGGTGATCTTCCGCTTGTGGGCCAGCGAGAACACCTGGAATCCGCCCGAGTCGGTGAGGATCGGCTTGTCCCAGCCGATGAAGCGGTGCAGGCCGCCGAACTCGCCGACGATATCGAGGCCGGGGCGCAGGAACAGGTGGAAGGTATTGCCGAGGATGATCTCCGCGCCGATGTCCCGGACATCGCGTGGGGTCATGGCCTTCACCGAACCGTAGGTGCCCACGGGCATGAAAGCGGGGGTTTCCACGGTGCCGCGGCCAAATCGGAGACGGCCGCGCCGCGCCGCGCCGTCGGTGGCGAGGAGTTCGAAGGGAAGCTGGGTCATTCGCCCATTCTACCTTGCCGGCGCCTTCCTAAAGTTTCGCAAGTTCCCGCCGATCCTCTAGCTCACAGGAGCGTGCCCATCCGCGGGCCCGCCAAGCCGCGGGAGGATATCCCCCTTGATCATCCAGCCGACCAGTCTCGCTGCCCAGTTGTGGGCGGGCGCGGCCGCGGGTACCACGGCCACGGCGGACAGCTGGCGGGTCGGCACCCTGCTCATGGCTCGGGTGATGGGCCAGAACGACCTGGGCAAGTTGCTGCTGGAGATCGGCGGGCTCACCGTCGAGGCCGATACGGCCGGCACCCAACTCCCGCCGCAGTTCCAGGTGCGCGTGCTTACCCAGGGGGCTCAACCGCAACTGGAGGTGCTGCCGGGCAACGTCGACGAGCGTGTGGCCATGCAGGGCCTGCGCGAACGCCTGCCCCAACAGAACGGCTACGCCCCGCTTCTGGGCGTGCTGGCCGCGCTGGGGCGACGACCGATCGCGCGCCTGCTGCCCGCGCCGCTTCGTGCCGCCCTGGCCACGCTCGAGGCCTCGATCAACAAGCCCGCCGAAGTCAGTTCGCCCATGGGCATGAAGGAAGCCATCGCCCGCAGTGGCACCTTCCTGGAAGCGCACCTTGCCGAGCCGAAGCAGGCGACACCGGCGGCGGCGAGAGGAATCTCCACCATCCACAAGCCGGCTTGCGGCTGCGATTCGAGTTGGGCGATCTCCACGCG